>NZ_DGRS01000073.1:0-3467 GCF_002391155.1 Megasphaera sp. UBA4382
GATATGTACGCCCGCCTGTCGGCAACGATTTATTCCAATATGGAAGACTTTCCAGCGAGCCAGAATAGTAAAGAAATCCGCTGGATACAGAATGATGTTACCATCGTGACCCGGCTCGATGACAAAAAAGACGGCGAAGGGTATTATACGGTCCTCATCCGCCGCTATAATAATCACGTCCTGTCCGAATAGTGATGCATAGAGAATATGAATCGAACATATTGACAGAATGACTTTTTCTGTTATAATATAGTAAATTCGGATTTTACCTTTTGACTTTTGATTTTTTAGAATAGAGGAGAGTAGTATGAACCGTTTAAAGACAGTCTTTCTCATGACTCTGCTGGCGGTGATTATGATGGCCATTGGCAGAGCGTTTGGCGGTGTTCATGGCATGACCGTCATGCTCATTCTCGCAACGGGGATGAATTTCTTTTCCTACTGGTTCAGTGATTCCATCGTCCTGCGCATGTACCACTGCCAGCCCGTAGGTCCGGAACATCGGCTCTACCACATCGTAGAAGATCTGGCACAGCGTGCCGAACTTCCCATGCCCAAAGTATATATCATGCCGACGGAAGTCCCCAATGCCTTTGCTACAGGGCGCAACCCGTCTCACGCGGCCATCGCGGCGACGGAAGGCATCCTCGACATGCTTGATGATGAAGAAATCCGCGGTGTCCTGGCTCATGAAATGTCCCATATCCTGCACCGGGATATCCTCCTGAGCACCGTCGTGGCTACTTTTGCCAGCGTTATTTCCTGGATTGCCAATATTGCCCAGTGGGCGGCTATATTCGGACGCGGCAACGATGATGACGACAATGGCGGCATCGTCGGCCTCCTGGTAACGATCATCATCGCTCCGATTGCGGCGACGATTATCCAGCTCGGCATCAGCCGGACACGGGAATATATGGCCGATGAAGAAGGCGGCCGCATGATCGACGATCCCCTGGCCCTGGCCCGGGCGCTTGCCAAGATAGACAACTACGCCCACTATCAGGTGCTGCCAGGCGCTTCTAAGACGACGGCACACATGTGCATCATCAATCCGTTTTCCGGTATCCAGTCGGGGCTGGCCAATCTGTTCAGTACCCATCCGCCGACAGAAAAGCGGATTGAACGTTTGAAAGAATTAGATTATGAACTGCATGGCTGATGTCATACACAAAGGAACGGGCCTGCCGCGTTATGGGCAGGCCCGTTCCTGGTTCATACCATATATGTTCAATCAAAGCCCCTTTTCATCGAGGACCCGGCGCAGATCCGTGCAGGACGGTAATGAATCCGTTTCTTCATTGACGGCTGCGTAAAGTATGGGCGAATCAAAGGTGTTCCCTTTCAGGAGTTCCGCTTTGGCAACCGGGCCAGTTGGCTGGATGATGACCTTGAATTCGTAATTTTCCTGTAAAAATGCGCGGACAGCCTGACGGACGGCATCGATATCATCCGTCGTCTGTGCCGGGAAGGTGATGTGGAATGTACGGGCTTCCAGGTCAGACAGACCGGTCAGGCGCTGTTCCAGGGATGAGGCCTCTGACGCATTGGTCAGGGACAGGGAAATGATTGGAATCAGGCCCGTATCCATACATTGTTCCGACAAATCATCTATGAGATCGGGGTCTGTATCGGCGGCGATTTCCAGTGCATCGGGAAGGCCGCTGCGCAGGGCAAAGGTCATGATGTCACGGTAGTCCCGTTCGGTACGGCAGTATTCAGGCAGATCTTTTTTTTCACATTTAAAAATAAACGTCCCTTCATTGGTTGCCTGGGTGATCATCAGCAGGGCATTCCACAGCTGGGACAAATTGGGCAGGCCGTTAAAGGTGCCGGCATTGTACTCAATGATGTCATGCGGTTTTTCCCGTATCTGCTGGCAGCTGTAACAGATGTCACCCACTGTTGCGCCAGTACAGGGAACACAGATAATCGGTTTTTTCCGGTTCAGCCGGATATTTGCTAAATTAGCCATACAAAGAACCTCCCATTGATATGTATCATACAATATCAAGTATAGTGTACCACGTTATGGATATTTTTGCACCGTTTGACTTTTTCCGGTGTTTCTGCCCGGCTGGAAAGCTCCGGGCACTATTTATTTTACTTTTTTTTCGCTATTTTAGCAGATTCTATCATTTCCGGCGGCGGTTTATGGTATAATGTAATTCAATGCTTTTTTATATTTTAGTCACTGTTCCTTTTTTTCGATGAGGTGTAAATATGTTTATAGACAGAGCAAGAATATTTGTGCAGTCCGGCAAGGGCGGAGACGGGATGAGCAGCTTCCGTCATGAAAAGTTTGTACCCAAAGGCGGTCCCAATGGCGGTGACGGCGGCCAGGGAGGAAATGTCATCCTCGTGGCTGACCGCAATGTGAATACGCTGGTAGATTTCCGCTATCGCCGGTTGTTTAAAGCCAAACCGGGCGGAAAAGGCCAGGGGAGCAATAAATTCGGCCGCGACGCCGATGACCTGCTCATCCCCGTACCCGTCGGCACGGTCGTGCGCGATGAAGAATCGAACGCTCTCCTCGCTGACCTGAGCCACGACGGACAGCAGGCCATCGTCGCTAAAGGCGGCCGCGGCGGCCGGGGCAACTATCATTTCCGTACCAGTGCCAACCGGGCACCGACCTTTGCTGAACGGGGGGAACCGGGGGAAGAACGCTGGCTGCGCCTGGAACTCAAAGTACTGGCCGATGTAGGCCTTCTGGGGTATCCCAGCGTAGGAAAATCGAGCATCCTGCGCAAAGTATCTGCGGCCCAGCCGGAAGTAGCAGCCTATCATTTCACGACGCTGAACCCCATCCTCGGCGTCGTCAATCTGCCGGATCAACGCAGCTTCGTCATGGCCGATATTCCCGGCCTTATCGACGGGGCAGCCGAAGGTGTCGGTCTGGGCCATGATTTCCTGCGCCATATTGAACGGACGAAAATTCTCATCCACGTTCTCGACGTGTCCGGCAGTGAAGGACGCGATCCCATCGAGGATTATGAGAAAATCAATGGCGAACTGGCAAAATACAGTGAAAAACTGTCGCGGAAACAGCAAGTCATCGCAGCCAATAAAATCGATTTATTATCTGATGATACGAATCTGAAACGGCTCCAGCAGTATATGGATGAACGGGGCCGGGACGTATTCCCTATCTGTGCTATGTCCGGCGAAGGATTGCCGGAGCTGATGGAATATGTCTGGAAACTGCTGGAAACGTATGTGGAAGAACCGGACGAAACGGATGAAGAGGTCATCTATAAACCAGAAGAAAAACCGGATTTTGAAATTCATCGCGACGATGATGGTGCCTTTGTCATTACCGGCCCCCGGATCGAACGGCTCGTCGCCATGACGAATTTCGATGATGACATGTCCCTGCGCCGGTTCCAGCGTATCTGGCGTTATATGGAACTGGACAAGATGCTGCAAAAAGAGGGCATCCAGGAAGGCGATACGGTGCGCATTTA
>NZ_DGRS01000045.1:0-68570 GCF_002391155.1 Megasphaera sp. UBA4382
CAGATGAATCATGATAATATGAATCAAAGCAATATGAATCATAATCAGATGGATCATAGCCAGATGAACCATGAACAAATGCACGACCAGATGAACAATAACAAATAGAAGTCAATGATGTTTCCTAAAAGCTTCCTCGTACAATCGTTGTGTGGGGAGGCTTTTTTGTATACCGATTGACACGACTTGGTATGGAACAGTTCTCCTGCGTAGAATTTTGATGTACAATACATATTGGATATAGATTTTTTGGAGGTGGTATTGTGCTCCCCTACTCTATTCTCATTGCTGATGATGATGAAAAATTACTTACCGTGCTCCGTTCTTATTTTGAACAGGATCAATGTCTGGTGTATACGGCCCAGACAGGCCGGCAGGCGCTGGATATACTCAAACGATATGAGCCTCAGCTCCTGATTCTCGATGTGATGATGCCGGATATGGACGGTTTTGAAGTCTGCCGGCATGTACGCCAGACTAATGATATTCCCATTATTTTCCTGACAGCCAGAGACGATGAAACAGATCGTCTTGTGGGGCTGAACATTGGAGCCGATGACTACGTGACCAAACCGTTTAACGTTAAAGAACTGATGGCCCGTGCCCATGCCATGCTTCGTAGAGCGCGGGGAGAAGTCATACAGCAGTCGTCACAGCTTATACGGGGGGATTTGGTCATTGATAAAGAAAAATTCACCGTCACCCGCAACGGAGAGGCTGTTTCGCTTACTCCGACAGAATTTAATCTGCTGGAAGTGATGGCCTCTTCTCCCGGTCGTGTTTTTAGCCGCATGCAGCTCATGGAGCGGGCACAGGGCGGATACAGTTTTGAAGGGTATGAACGGACTATTGATACGCACATCCGGAATCTGCGGAAAAAACTGGAGCGTGACGCGGCCCATCCTGAATACATACTTACCGTCTACGGGATTGGCTATAAATTTGGAGGGACTGCTCATGACTAACTATCATAGTCTTGTCTTCCGGCTGACAGGCATTATCTTTTTTCTTTTTATTATGACTATCGGCATCCTTCTGTTTTTAGTCAATTATCAGATGGATGCGCACTTCTCTCATTATCTTTATAATCACTCCATGGAAATGGGCATAACTTCCCATGGGATGGCAGAAGAAATATATGTTTCTTCTGTTCACCGGTCTCTTTTATGGGTTGGTGCCGTCATGACTCTTCTCAGTGTATTCATCAGCTGGATTGTCATCCGCTGGTCTATTCAGCCCCTGCAGGATCTGACAGAAGCCGTCCGTCATGTTGAGGCTGGTTCCTTCGGGGAAACCGTGCTCGTTGACCGGCAGGATGAAGTGGGATTACTGGCCCAGTCTTTTAATGCTATGTCAAAAAAGTTACAATACAATGACACGATGCGTCGCCATCTCTTTGCCAGTATAGCCCATGAACTCCGGACACCTCTTGCCATTATCCAGGGAAATCTGGAGGGCATGATCGATAATGTCATTCCGGCAGACAAGAAAACATTTTTGTCTTTGGAAGACGAAGTTCTCCGCGTAAGCCGGCTCGTTCAGGATCTGCGGGATTTGTCCCTGGCAGAAATCAATGAATTACAACTTCATTGCCATCCTTTGCAGATAAATGACCTTCTTCAACAGGCGGCCAGTATGCTGGAACCGCTTTTTGAGGAAAAACAATTACAGGTCCGCCTTTCTACAGATGATGAGGTACCGCTCCTTTCACTGGATAAAGACCGGATGAATCAGGTTATTTATAATCTTTTAAATAATGCTATCCGCTATGTACCTTGCGGAGGGGCTGTTTTCATTCAATCGCGGCTGCGGCGGCTAAAAAACGGCCAGCGCGTCGAAATCTGTATTGCTGATTCCGGACCGGGTATCAGTCATCAGGACGTACCTCATATTTTTGAGTATTTCTATCGGGCAGAGAAATCACGAAACCGTAAGAGTGGAGGTTCCGGTATTGGCCTGGCTCTGGCGCGGCAATATGTCATCAATCAGGGTGGATATATACGCGTCCACAGTAAAGAGGGAAAAGGCACGATCTTTACAATCTGCTTCCCCATTTTATAATGAAAAGGATGCTGTACCATGTTTCACGTGAAACATAGTACAGCATCCTTTTTTTATGATACAATAGGAATGACAGAAATGAGCGGATTGAAAGAAAGGAGTTCGTATATGCTGAATATTAATCTGACCTTTGTGTACTGGTATTTATTTTTACTGAATATCCTTACCTTTGCCCTGTTTGGATTGGAAAAACGATTTCAGGACGGCGGATCTTCCCGTATACCGGAATGGGTCCTGCTCCTGCTGGCTGTACTGGGAGGATCGATGGGAGCTTTCTTTGCTATTTATATTTTTACTTATAAAAAAGACCGGCCAAAATTTAAATACGGAATCCTTGCCCTGTATGCCATACAATTCGCAATCTGTGTCCGGCTGGGCATATTCTGATTTGCCGGTCCTGCATTAGAGGGTAATACACAACGGACCTGCCGTGAAATACCTGGGGTATTTTTTCGGCAGGTCCGTTTGTCTTTTCTATGGGAATTTCCGTACTAGTTCACCCATACACAACAGAATCCGGTGGTGTCTATCAGGCAGTTACCAGTTTATAACCGGCATCGGCAATGACTTTGGCAAATTCTTCTGTAGAGATGTCACGGGTGGCTTCTACGTCGGCTTTGCCGCCATCGAGATCAACCGATACGGCGGTTACGCCATTCATAGCGGATAATGCTTCCTGGACGTGTTTCTGGCAATGCTGGCACATCATGCCTTCAATTTTTAATGTGGTTTTCATAGTGGAATCCTCTTCTTTCTCTGAAAGTAATGTATATCCTGCAGCCGTAATGACTTTTTTAAAGTCATCGGCCGGGATGGCAGATGAACTGGTGACAGTGGCACCTTTGCTGTCCAGATCGACGTGAACCGTTGCAACGCCGGGCATTGCTTCTAGTTCTTTGGTGACCGTGTGGACGCAGTGCTGGCACATCATTCCGTCGATAGTCAGTTTATATTGATGCGCTGCAACAGGTACTGTCTGATCGGTTTCTTCCATGATTTCAGTGGCCGTTGACGGCTGTATTGTAAGTGCATCGGTTGTGGCTGACGAAGCGGTATGGGTGGATTCTGATTGCCATGTTTCACGTGAAACATGGTGAGTCTGGTGATCTGGTTTAAAGAAGCGCAGGCGCAGGGCATTCATGCAGACACTGAAGCTGGAAAGACTCATGGCCGCTGCACCGATCATCGGATTGAGACGGATGCCAAAGGCCGGATATAGGACCCCTGCTGCCAGGGGAATGCAGATGGCATTGTAGAAGAATGCCCAGAACAGATTTTCTTTGATATTGCGTATGACAGCTTTGCTGAGGCGGACGGCGCTTACGGCGTCGAGGAGATCATTGCGCATGAGTACGGCATCGGCGCTTTCAATCGCTACATCCGTGCCAGCCCCTATGGCAATCCCTAAATCTGCTTTGGCCAGTGCCGGAGCATCGTTGATACCATCGCCAATCATAGCGACCTTATGGCCTTGTGCCTGGAGAGCTGCAATATGGCGTTCTTTATCTTGTGGCAGGACGCCGGCGATTACCTGAGGAATATGGAGCCGCTTGCGGATGGCTTCAGCTGTGCGCTGATTATCCCCGGTCAGCATGACCACGTCGATTCCCATTTTGCCAAAGAGCGAAATCGCCTGGGCGCTGCTTTCTTTTTCCATATCGGCGGCAGCGATGATGCCGATGACTTCTGTACTGTCGGCAAAGATGAGCGGTGTCTTCCCAGCGTCTGCCAGTCCATCCAGCCGTTGTCGGATTTCTTCTGTGGCAATACCCTTTTCTTCCATGAGACGGGTATTGCCAGCATAGTAAGTCTGGCCATTCCATATAGCTTCAATACCGCGCCCGAAAAGGGCTTTAAAGTTTGTTACCGCTTCGGGAACGGCATGATGGTCCTGGGCATAATTCATAATAGCTTCTGCCAGGGGATGTTCACTCCCCTGCTCCAGGCTGACTGCCAGCGTAAGCAGTTGGTCTTCTGTTCCCTTGCGGACCCAGATGTCAGTTACGCGGGGGCGGCCTTCCGTAATGGTACCGGTTTTATCCATGACGACTGTATCGATGGTATGGGCCGTTTCCAATGCTTCTCCTGATTTGATGAGGATACCATTTTCGGCTCCTTTACCAGTACCTACCATGATGGCGACCGGTGTTGCCAGTCCCAGTGCGCAGGGGCAGGAAATGACGAGAACAGAAATGGCCGTAGAAAAGGCAAATTCTGCAGTGGCACCGAGCAGGAAGTACCAGACCAGCCCTGTGATAACGGCGATGGTCATGACGACAGGAACGAAAATCCCGGAAATTTTATCAGCCATTTTGGCAATAGGCGCCTTACTGGCACTGGCTTCGTCAACCAGCTTGATAATCTGGCTGATTGTCGTATCCGCTCCGACACGACTGGCCCTGACGTGAATAAAACCTGTTTTATTGATCGTAGCAGAGGTGACGGAATCGCCTTTTTGTTTTTCTACAGGGATACTTTCGCCGGTGATGGCGGCTTCATCGATACTGGTCGATCCTTCAGAAATGATGCCGTCTGCAGGGATGCTTTCTCCCGGGCGGATGACCATTTCATCACCTACGGCGAGTTGTTCTACGGGAATGACCTCTTCTTTGCCATTGCGGAGCACCGTGGCCTGCTTGGGAGCCAGATCCATCAGTTTTTCAATGGCCGTACTGGTTTTTCCCTTGGCGCGGGCTTCCAGGTACTTGCCGATATCGATGAGGGTAACGATCATACCGGCTGATTCAAAATAGAGATTTGTGCTGTACTGGGAAACGAGAGCCCAGTCGCCGTGGCCCATGCCCCAGCTCATACGGAAAATGGCAAAGACACCATATACGGCGGCTGCCATAGAACCCATGCCCACGAGGGTATCCATATTCGGTGCGCCCTGGAACAGGGTCCGGAAGCCGTTGATATAATACTTTCTGTTGAGATACATGATGGGCAGTATAAGCAGAAATTGGGTAAAAGCAAAGGTGATGGCGTTTTCATCGCCATGGAATATTGCCTGGAACGATTCCGGAACGGGGATGCCGAACCATTCCAGCAGCATATGGTGCATGGCGATATACATGACGGGAATCAGGAACAGGATAGACCCGATCAATCGCTTTTTCATGGCTGCCATATCTTTTTTTGCCAAATCAGAAGGACTGGGCTCTGGAGCCGCAGCTGTTTTTTTATTTCCTCCGGAAAGAGTTGCCCCGTATCCGGCATCTATGACGGCCTGGATGATATCCTGGCTGGATAGCGTCCCTTCATCATATTCGACCTGCATACTATTAGTCAGTAAATTGACACTGGCTTTTTTCATGCCTGCCAGTTTGGAAACGGCTTTTTCGACCCGGCTGGAGCAGGCCGAGCAGCTCATACCGGTAATGGCATATTTCTCATGTTTCATCTCATATCACCTACTTCATTAATTTTTGCAGCATACAGACGAGTTCATCGACGACCTCATCCTTTCCTTCACGGATATCGTGAACGACACAGCTTTTAATATGCTGGGCCAGCAATTCTTTATTAAATGAATTGAGAGCCGATTGGATAGCGCTGACCTGCATCAGGATATCGACGCAGTAACGGTCATTTTCTACCATATTGCGGACACCGCGTACCTGGCCTTCAATCCGGTTGAGGCGTGAAATAAGGCATTTATATTCCTTACTGGTTTTATCACGGTATTTATGCTTGGGACCGGTACAGCAGCACGTTTTGGCCGGATGGTCTGTCAATCCTGTCTCTTGTTTTTTCTCTTCCATCGTATTCTCCTCCTATATACCCCTATTGGGTATCTGTGAGTATAATATACCCACAAGGGGTATATGTCAAGAGAAAACAAGAATTTATTTCAAAAAGATGAAATATGGATTAAAAAAATACAACTAAATGATTTAAATATAGAAAAACGCCGTAAACGTCGCTGTAACGGGCAAAACGTGATTTTATGATATATAATATAAAAAGAAAAATAAAAACGCCTTAAAAGGCGTTTTTATCGACCATCCGTGACAAGCTAAAAAGGACCATACATGACGGTTTCCACCGTCGTGTATGGTCCTTTACCCGTATACTAATTATTTGAGGAGTTTAGCAACTTCCTGGGTTTCGTCAGTCGCTTTGTCAGCACCGGCAATGATGGCGCCCTGGGCTACGATGCAGTCCAGGTTCTTATCCTTGCGGACCTGTTCGACTTTATTGACGACATCTTTTTCAATAGGAACGATGAGGCTGTTTTCCAGCTTGCTCAGGTTCTGGGCGAGCTGACGGCCTAATTCCTGTTTTTCCTGATCTGTTTTCAGAGTCGGAGCTTTTTTGGCAAATTCCTGATTGGCGTTTTTGATAGCAGACTGCATCTGGGCGCTTACTTTCGGGAAATCTTTATGAGCCTGGACGAGGGTATCAAAATTGACATAGCCAACGCCGGCAGCAAAAGCGGAAGAAGCAGCGACGACGCTCATCATCCCTACTACGGCGAGGGAAGCCAGTTGTTTTCTTAATTTCATTATATGATCCTCCTGTATATTAAAATAATAGGGTTACTGTCTGTTTAGATATTATATCAGAATAGAACGGAAAGTACAACGGTTGTGACCATACTGTGATTATAATTGACAAAATGTTTAAAGTTTTGCATCGGATTGAACCGGTTCAGCTGCGGCTGTAGTTTCATCTTCATCTTTAATGTAGATGTATTTATCCTTTTTCAGCTTGTCGATAATTTCCGGAGCCATGGTCAGCAGCTTTTCAAAGGCCGATGCCTGATATCCGCCTTTTTTGATAGAAAACATTTCGACCCGGTCACCTTTGATGACCAGGACAGCTGTCGGTTCCATTTTGGCACCGCCGCCACCGCCGCCGCTCTGACGGCCTGTTTCTTCTTTGCCGTTCACGCCTCCTGTACCAAAACCAAAGGTGATGTCTACAAAAGGAACGAGAATCGTATCGCCGATGTGTACAGCCTGGCCGACGACCGTTTCAACTTTAATCATGTTCTGGAAATTTTCAAAGATTGTTTCTAAATTATTTTTTATATAATTTTTATCCATGAGCGAATTCCTTTCTGTGCTGACGTACGGCCCAAAGCAGCCGGCGGACTGGCGGGGAAACGATGAAGGAAAGGGCATACAGCACAATGACACCGGGATAGATGCGTCCTGCTATTTGTATGTGGCAGTCGTATATTTCATTCAGGAAATCGAATTGCAGATCCTGCGCAGCTTGTGGCAGGAGCATGTAGAGGAAACCGGACAGCATACCCGTCTGATGCGGCTGAGATAGGCCTAACGTCCCTGTCGTCTGCACGGTGCGGATGCGGCTGTGATGCAAAAGGCGCAGGAAGAAAGACAGGCATGATGAAAGAAAGTCTTCAGACCATACATAGTCTTTCCACCAGAATGTATCGGACGCGGCACAGACATCATCTGGTTCCGGGGAGTCTGCACCCTGCAGGGCATCCCGGATTGTGTTTTCAGACAGCGGGTCCTCTTCTTCTTTGTCTGGCTCTTCTGGGTCTTTTTTGTCAGGAACAATACCGGGTGGCTGTCCTCTACCGGATAGGGGTTCCTTATGCCAGCCTATATAGCAGAGTTTCGTTGGTTTTTGACCGAAAACGTAATCCCACTCGTAATACAATCCGTGATTCAGAAAGGAAAGGACCGTCCGGATGTGAAATGGGGATTGAATATCTGCACTCAGACTATACGTAAGCGGCAGGAAGAGAAAGAAGGAACACAGCATAGCGATAAAGGCCAGCAGGCTCAACAGTATCAGCATGATATTCTCTCCTCTCCCGGCAGATGCCGCTATTCCTTGTCATACTTAGAATATTCGCCGCAATACGGATATTTCCTTTTTACGTCAGTCTTCTTCCGCTGTATCATGGAAAATACAATCTACATCAGTATCCCCGAAACAGCGGCTGCAGGAAATACAAGTTGCCGGTTCCGTATCACCGCGGCGCCATCTGTTTGGCAGATCCGGCTGGCGGAGGAGCGGGCGGCACATGGATATAAACGATACAGGCGCGGTATTGAGGAATTCTTCCATCTCAGCGGCACTTCTCCAGCCGCCGACGACACCGATATCGGTCTGGCCCTGCAGTTCTTTGGCTGCTTTTTCTGCATACGGGGCAAAGTACATGGGCTCTTTCGTGCGCCGGATTGCGCGGATCGGGCCTTTGCGGGGCAGGGAGGATGTATTGCCGCCACTGATTTCAATGGCCGAAATGCCGTCGTCAGCCAGCCAGTGCATGACCTGCAGGCTTTCTTCTGCGGTCATACCGCCTTCTTTCATGAAATCGGCGCAGTTCAATTTGACCCATACAGGAAAATCGCTGCCAGCGGTCTGTTTGATGGAAGCAATACACTGACGGAGGAAACGGGCACGGCCCATGAGGTCGCCACCGTATTCATCACTGCGCTGATTATAATAAGGAGTCAGGAATTTGCTGGCCAGATAGCCGTGGGCTCCATGGAACTGGACGCCGTCAAATCCGGCTTTGCGGGCACGCAGCGCCGCCTGTCCTACGTCTTCGACGAGACGCTGGATCTGCTCTTTTGTCAGCGCCTGGGATTCCTGCAGTGTCCGGCCGATTTTATCAGGGACACCGCTTGGACTTACGATAATACGGTCTTCTCCTTCGGGAACCATAATGGCCGAACCCATGATGACAATCTGGGCAATGATTTTTCCGCCTTTGGCGTGGACTGCCTGGGTGATGGCTGCCAGGGGGGCGATACAACTATCGTCATCGAGCAGTATCTGGTGATGCTGGTGCGGTTCCAGTCTGGAAGCAGCAATCATGCCGGTAATGATGATTCCCGTTCCCCCTTCTGCCAGTGTTTCATACATGTGGCAGAGCTTATCTGTCGGATGCCCTTCTGCATCAGCCATACCTTCAAACGTTGCAGAACGGACAATACGGCAGGCTGCATGGATGCCGCCTATGGTACACGCATCAAATAACATGAAAATCTCTCCTTATGTATTCTATAATAATCAATTATATGGAACAATTGTTGCCATATAATTATTCATTATAAACTAAAATAAGAAACGTGGCTAGACATATCCTGACCGGCTCTTTTGAAATATGTACGCTTTTTCGGTTAATATGATAGGAATTTTAATTAAATTCGTGTATAATATACACGTACGTTAGAAAACGGGAACTGGTATACCGTATCCTGTTTTCTTAATCTCTAATTCACGAAGGGATGTTGAAGCAATGGCAACAGCAATGGTATTAGGCACCCAGTGGGGTGATGAAGGTAAAGGTAAGATTGTTGATTATCTGGCACAGAAAGCCGATGTAGTTATCCGCTCCCAGGGCGGGAATAACGCCGGCCATACTGTCGTGGTAGATGACAAGGCCTTTGCGCTGCGCCTCCTGCCATCAGGGATCCTGTTCTCTGATAAGACGTGCATCATCGGCAGTGGCGTCGTAGTAAACCCGGAAGTCCTTCTCCAGGAACTGGATGGCATGAAAGAAAAAGGCGTCACAATCAGCAAACTGGAAATTTCCACGCGGGCTCATGTGATTATGCCATATCATATCCGCATCGATGAAGAAGATGAAAAACTCAAAGGGGATGCCAAGATCGGTACGACGAAAAATGGCATCGGTCCCTGTTATGCCGATAAAATCAATCGTGTCGGTATCCGTATTGGCGATTTGATGGATAAGGATATTTTTGCAAAAAAACTGCGGGTCAATCTGAAATTAAAGAACCGCCTGTTTGAAACCTATTATGGCTGCCAGGGTTTTGACTTCGACACGATATATCAGGAATACCTTGGGTATGCCGACCGCATCCGTCCCTATGTAAAAGATACAAACTATTCTGCCAACGTATATATCAACGAAGGCAGAAAGGTACTGTTTGAAGGTGCCCAGGCGACCATGCTCGACATCGATCATGGTACCTATCCGTTCTGCACCAGTTCCAACCCGACAGCCGGCGGTGCCTGCACCGGTTCCGGTGTCGGCCCGCGCCGCATGGAAAACATCGTAGGCGTCGTCAAAGCTTATACGACCCGTGTCGGTGCCGGTCCGTTCCCGGCGGAACAGAATAATGAAATTGGGGAATATCTGCGCAATACGGGCCATGAATTTGGCACTGTTACGGGCCGTCCGCGCCGTTGCGGCTGGCTGGATACGGCTGTCGTCAAATATGCGGCTATGCTGAACAGCCTGGATTATCTGGCTATTACCCGCCTGGATATCCTCGATGACCTTGATACGATAAAGATTTGCACTGGTTACCGGTACAATGGCCAGCTCCTGCCGGAATACCCGGCCAGTCTGGAAGTACTGGAACAGGTCGAACCGGTATATGAAGAAATGCCGGGCTGGAAGACAGATATTTCTGCCTGCAAGACCTATGATGAACTGCCGGAAGCAGCTCGTAAGTATGTAGAACGCATCAGTGAACTCGTCGGCGTACCCCTGGGTATTGTCTCGGTCGGTCCGAACCGCAGCCAGACGATTATCCTTCAGCCGATTTTCTAATGCTATTTTGGGTTTTCACCATAACGATATACGAAAAGCGGGCCCTGTTCACGGGGCCTGCTTTTCGTATATGAGCAAAAAAAAGAGATTGCCATTGAAGACAATCTCTTTCTGAGCTTTCTGTTATTAGTTTTCAGATGTATGATGTACCTAGAATCATTCATGGCAGTTGTGGGAGCAGCTGGCACAACCGGACGGGCTGCAGCCTCCTTCTCCCCCGACGTGGTTCATGCCGACGATAGCCGTGACGGCTTTACGCGGTACGAGCATATTGGTCGGCGTAACGGAAATGCCGATCTGGGCGGCCTGCAGGGCCTGTACCAGCGTGACTTCCTGTTTCTGAGGCGTGTCGCTGTGGCCCGGCGTGATGCGCCAGAGAATCTTGTAGCCTTCCGGTGCGCCGAGGGTGTCGATATAGCCGCATAACTGTCCTACCATCTGTTCTGTTGCGATAGAAATGGCGGAATCCATGAGGATGCCTTTGGTGAAGTCTTTCTGCATGAATAATTCATCACAGGCATCTTCTACTTCTTTCCCGAGAGTGACGGCCATGATGATGGCGACTTCCGTATTTTCCAGATAATTGCGGACCGTTTCCCCTTCGATGACAAATGGATCATTGCATAAAAAGGTGTGTGTATCTTTATCATAAAAGAACTGATAAAATACACTGACCGGCTGGGCTAGGCGGACGACGGTCTGGCAGACTTCTTCTGCCATTTCCGGCGTTGCATCGTCAACGGCGCGCTGTCCTGCCAGGGTGAGTACATTATTGGTATCGATGTGTTTCAGATTTCCTTTATAAACAGGCATAGGGTATCCTCTTTTCCCGGACTATCGGCGATAATCCTGACTTTTTGTTCCATTATAGCAAGTTTTTCTTATAGTGGCTAGTAAAAGTGTGGAAAGGCCGGAACGACCGTTCTGATGAGCATGAAATATTTGCTAAAATAATCGTAGCAAGGTATACTAATATATAGACTTAAATTTGGAAATGAGGTGACTGCGTTGGCTCATATTATTGCCGTGACGAACCAGAAAGGCGGCGTGGGCAAGACGACGACCAGCATTAATCTGAGCGCCTGTCTGGCAGACTGCGGCAAGCGTACATTATTGGTGGATCTGGACCCCCAGGGCAATGCGACGAGCGGTCTGGGTATCGATAAAGAAAGCCTTTCCGGCAATTTATATGACTGCCTGATTGATGGCGTACCGATGGAACAGGTATTGCAGAAGACGGCAGTGAAAAAGTTGTCTGTCATTCCGGCGACGATGGATGTAGCCGGGGCAGCCGTAGAACTGGTCAATATGGATAAACGGGAACAGGTATTGAAGCAGGCGCTGTCAGATTGTCTGGAAGCGGCGAAAAAGCCCTATGACTTTGTTCTCATCGATTGTCCCCCCTCACTGGGGCTTCTGACCATCAATGCTCTGGTGGCATCGGACCAGGTACTGATTCCCGTGCAATGTGAGTTTTATGCACTGGAAGGTCTGGCCCAGCTGATGCAGACCGTCGAGATGGTACGGGATAATATGAACAGCAGCCTGCGCCTGCTGGGACTGCTGCTCACTATGTTTGACGGCCGCACGAACCTGTCTCTGCAGGTTGCCGAAGAAGTAAAAAAATACTTCAGCGGACAGGTGTTCCGCACGATTATCCCGCGCAATGTACGGTTGGGAGAAGCTCCGAGTCATGGGGAGCCTATCACCGTGTACGACCCTCATTCCCGCGGTGCGGAAGTGTATCGAAAATTAGCCAGAGAGGTGATTCGCCGTGTCGGTTAGGAAAAAGGGACTTGGCAGTAATGCCATCCTGGGAAGCCGGCTTCAGGCACTGGGATTAAAAGAAAAAAAAATAGATGAAATAGATAAGGCTGCTTCTGGTGACGGAACGATGCCGGCGGAACTGGATATTTCGGCCATTGTGCCCAATCCTCATCAGGCGCGGCGTGAGTTTGACAGCGTGGCATTGGAAGAATTGTCCTCCTCTATCCGCCAGTATGGGCTGATCCAGCCGCTGGTCGTACAGAAGAAGCCTGATGGCACGTACGAACTGGTGGCGGGAGAACGGCGCCTGCGGGCTGCGAAACTGGCCGGCCTGAAAACGATTCCTGCTCTGGTACGGGAGTATACACCCGATGCGGCTGCCGAAGTGTCACTCATTGAAAACCTGCAGCGGGAAAATCTGAATGTCATGGAAGAAGCAGCGGCATATGACATGCTGATCCATACGTTCGGACTGACGCAGGAAGAGGCAGCACAGAAAGTGGGCAAGAGCCGTCCCCACGTAGCCAATATGATACGCCTTTTGAAACTGCCTGACGAAATATGCCAGTTCCTCCGCGATGGGACACTGTCTATGGGACAGGCCCGCCCCCTGCTTCAGCTTGCCGATGAAGATCAGCAGCTGGCGGCAGCCGGACAGATTATCCGCCAGGGATTATCGGCACGGCAGTGTGAAGCCCTCGTGGCCCGTATGCTGCAGGGTGGCACGGACAAGGGACCGAAAGAACCCGATGCCTATCTGGAAGCCATGCAGGACCGAATTAAAATGCATCTGGGGACTAATGTTTCTATTCATTTCAACCGGAAGAGGCAAAAGGGGAAAATCGAAATCTCCGTAGCGTCGGAAGCCGAATTTGAACGGCTTCTGGCTCTTTTGACAGAAGAAAAGACGGGAGACGGCACGGAAACGCCATCTTCTTTTACAGTTTAGAAAAAAATCCTGGAAAGCGGTTGTTTTTTAGAGTTCTTTTGTGTAATATAAGATACAGACTTTTTTTGTAATACTGCAGGAGGAAAGACATGTTTTATGGATTAGACTGGCAGCTTATTTATCTGGCTGCCGCCGGCGCTGTGGGAGTGCTGTTGCTGCTGCTGATCATCTACATTGGCATACTGACCCACCGCATGGGCAAACTCAAAGAAAAATATGAGTTTTTTATGCAGGATGAAACGGGCAAAAGTGTAGAAGCCAAGCTGCATGAAGATGTTGCCCGGCTGCACGATTTGCAGGATTCACTGGAACTCATCCACAAGACCCAGAAAGATATCATGGCCGTGCAGAACCACTGTTTCCGCAAAATCGGCTTTGTCAAATACAATGCCTTTGACAATATTGGCAACAATCTGAGTTTTGCCTTTACGGTGCTCGACGGCAAGAACGACGGTTTCTGTCTTTCCAGTGTTTACGGTCGTAACGAATCCCGCATTTTCGCCAAGCCGATCGTCGATGGCAAGTGCCTGTATGGCATGAGTGAAGAAGAAAAAGAAAGTCTGGATAACGCCCTGCAGTATACGGGTACGCTGGATACGGTACAAAAGGATTAAAGAGGGGACTATATTTGAATTTTCAGGATTTTCTTGCGCGTTTGAAACAACGTGCTGCTGGTATGGCCGGCCATGCTTCCTGCCTCAGGCGTACAGAGCCGCTGGTCATCACACCGGGACAGTATAAAAAGATACTGGCAGCGGTCATCGCAGGCGTTGTCGTCATTGCTGCCGGACTGTGCATCGGTATATATGAATTTATTTCGCTGCAGCACATGAAGGAACAGAACGCGCTTCACGAACAACAGCTGGAACTGATGCGGGAAAAAACGGCATCGCTCCAGGAAAAAATGGATAAGATGGATGCCCTCGACCAGGAGCTGCGGCAGATGGTCAAGGGGGCAGGTACGGGTGACAGCCCAAAAGGTGAAGGTGGCGTAGCAGGACAGCAGAAGAAATCACCGGACGTTTCTCATGCTGACTACAACGACCTGCTCCATGCCACCTCCCGGCTGGAAACCAAAACAAATGCCCGCATCATCAGTTTCATTACGCTTAAGACCGTGCTCAGTGATACGGCCGGTCAGCAGGTCCGGGAGATGCAGCAGATTTCCAAGAAATACCAGGCTTCGAATTATCCGTCTATCTGGCCGGTCAACGGTACGATTACGTCGAACTTCGGCTACCGGGGCAATCCCATTGGTGGTGGTACCGGCTATCATGAAGGACTGGATATTGCCGTCGATTACGGGACACCTGTACGGGCTACGGCTTCGGGAAAAGTCACCATGGCCGGATGGGTCGATGGCTATGGCAATCTCGTAGAAATCGACCACGGCGGCGGATTCGTTACCCGCTACGGCCACAATTCGATGCTTCTGGTCGTCGTAGGCCAGGAAGTCAGGACGGGCGATATCGTCGCTCTGGCAGGCAGTACGGGACGCAGTACGGGGCCGCATTGCCACTATGAAGTACGAGTCAACGGCACTCCGACGGATCCGTTGCTGTTTTTACCATAATTCATCATAGGAAGATAAAACAGGGGGGAACGGATGGACGGGACCGCCCTGTTTTTTTATGAAAAGGAGACACATGCTATGAAACGTATCAGCACCCTGCTGGCGGCAGGCCTATGCCTGCTGTCCCTGGCTTTCCTGGCCTCAGGATGCAGCAAACAGGCACCACAGGCCGTTCAGCGCCAAGAAGTGCTGATTGGCACCAATCTCTCCCTCACCGGCCCTGGCGAAGCATACTGCCGTTCAACAGAACAGGGGGTAGAGCTGGCCAGGGATATACTGAATGAGCAGGGCGGACTTCTGGGTAAGGAGGTCAATCTGGTCACGGTCGATAATCATGGCAAGGCTGATGATGCAGCTATGGCGGTGCAGCAGTTATCGACACGCCACGTCAGTGCCATTATCGGTCCCAACATGACAGCCTGTGCGGCGGCAGTCATGCAGCCAGCGGAAGCGCTGCGCATTCCCGTAGTCAGTCCGGCCTGTACTGATCCGGATATTACCGTCGATGCCAAATCGCGGCAGGTATACCAGTATATGTTCCGGGCCACGTTCATCGATCCTTATCAGGCCCGGGCTATGGGCGAATATGCCATGGAAAATCTTCACGTGACCCGGTCGGCTGTCCTATACAACGGAGAGAGCTCTTATTCTAAAGGGCTGGCTGAGTTTTACCGCAGTACCATAGAAGCCCGTGGCGGTACCGTTACGGCATTTGTCGATCTGGCTAATCATGACGGCAATCTGGCGGCGGCACTCGACGCCGTGCGGCAGGATCCGGGCCAGGCCGTGTATGTACCGCTCTATGATAAAAAGGCGCGGGAAGTGATTGTCCTCGCCCGTTCATCCGGTATGACGACTCCCCTTTTGGGGGCTGATGGCTGGAACGGTCCGGCTCTTGCCAAAAACGTGGATCCGGCATACCTGACAAATCTGGTATATACCGACCATTATGCCAATGATGTCCACGAAAAAACGGCAGAAACCTTTGCTGAACGGTATTATGAAAAATACGGAGAATGGCCGGACAGCTATGCGGCGCTGGGCTACGATTCTCTCATGATGATCGCCGAAGCCATCCGCCGCGGTAATTCCGACAAACCGCAGCAGATAGCCCAGGAACTGGCTAAAACGATTGATTTTACGGGAGCGACGGGACACATCATCCTTGACTCCAATCACGATGCCATCAAAGCCGTATTCATCCTCACCTTCTGGGAAGGGGAACCGGCCCTTCTGGAAAAGCAGCCGGCGGTCAATATACAATAGCTGAAAGGCATAGGGCTCATGTAAAATTGCCATACAGATATTCTCAAAAAATATTTACAAATGAGAATTAGGATGATACTATATGCGTAAAGAACAGACTGCACAAGCGGTCGGGCGCAAGCAGCAGGCAGGACCTGCGGGACTACATATAAGTAAGGATATGCGGTTCCGCAGGTCCTGTCTGATTATTTTCATAGACAAAGGAAGTTTTAATTATGACGACAGATGAAATAACACTCAAACGCCGTACGGCTTGTCTTTCCGTACTCAGCAATACTCTTCTGGTAATAGGTAAATTATCCATTGGAATCCTGACTGGCACAGTCAGTCTGATATCCGAAGCCATCCACTCCGGTGTCGATCTCCTCGCGGCTGCCATTGCCTGCCTGGCCGTGCGCAAATCCTGCCTGCCGCCAGATCAGGATCACGACTATGGCCACGGTAAAGTGGAAAATGTCTCAGCCGCCTTTGAATCCCTGCTGATTATCGTGGCGGCTCTGAGTATCCTCTACGAAGCGGTGGGCAAATTTTTCCATCCCCAGGTGCCGGAATCACTGAATCTGGCTATTGTCATCATGCTGGCATCCAGCCTGATCAATGCCATCGTGTCTGCCCGGTTGTATTATGTCGGGGAAAAGACCGGCTCGGAAGCACTGAAGGCCGATGGCATGCATCTGCGGGCTGATGTTTGGACGTCAGCTGCCGTAATGGCCGGTATCTTTCTCATGAAAGTCACGGGCTGGGCTATCCTGGATCCGCTCATCGCCTGCCTCGTCGCTTTGGGGATTCTCCGCGTCGGATACAAGATGTGCCGCCGCAGTTATGACGATTTGACAGACGCGTCGCTCAGTGATGACGAAGAATCGAAAATCGGCCATATCATCATGGAAACTCCGGGAGTCAAAGGATATCATCATCTGCGTACCCGCATTTCCGGATCGGAAACCATTATGGATTTTCATCTGGAACTGGACCGCACACTTCCCCTGTCCCAGGCTCATGCTATTTCCGATAAGGTAGAATCGGCATTGCAAAAAAAATACGGGCCCTGTGATCCTATGATTCACCTGGACCCGAGATAACCGGATATATTCAGATGTTGCAGTACGGAGCGTATCGTACCAGTTCCTGCCGCCAGACTTTCCAGTCGGGCATGAAGCGGTTCATCCAGCCATAAAAACGGGATGAATGATTGCATTCCAGGAAGTGGCATAATTCATGAAGGACGACCTGGTCGATACAGCCATCGGGCATGACCGCCAGATAGGTGTTAAGACTGATCCGCTTTCTGGCCGGCGTACAGGAACCCCAGCGGGAGCGCATCCGCCGAAGGGTGACCGTGGGAAGGGGAACTCCGTATGGCTGGAGCCGGGGATAGATACGGGCTATACTGGCAGCAAATAAAGTACCTGCCTGCTGACGCAGGTATTGGTGATAGAGATGGGCCCGTTGGCTCTCTTCATCGCCATGAGACGTTTCCATGTACAGGATGTCTCCTTTTTCATATACCTTTCCAGCAGGGCCGGGGACGACGCGGAGTGTCAGCGGACGGCCATGAATATACAGGACATCGCCGGTATTCAGTCTGAATACCGGCTTTTTTTCTATCTGGGAAAGCGTTTTTACGATGAACGGTGTTTCTCGGAGCAGAAAGGCATCAATCCGGTCTTTGGAGACAAATGAAGGGGCCGATACATGGATGGATCCATCGCGGCGGATGCGGAGATTGATGTTTTTGACAGCTTTCCGGGTCAGTTCATAAGAAAAAGAAAGAGTGCCGTTTTGGAAATGGCATTGGGCAGAACGTGGCATAATGACTCCTTTTGGCAGGTCCGGTATAGAGATGATGTCCGCCCTGCGCTTTTCATACTTCCTCTACTTTATACTGAAATACTCGGTTTGTCCATAGGAGGATAGGTTGCTTTTAACCGTCAGGTGTGGTATGTTGAACGTGATGCCGCGTTATGCGGCTGCTTCTTCTGTAGAAAGGTATGTACATTATGTTAGACTTTACGGCAATTGATTTTGAAACAGCCAATAAATATGCCAATAGTGCCTGCTCACTGGCGGCGGTTACCATGCATGACGGACAGTGCGTCCGCGAAGGATACACGCTCATTCGTCCGCCCTTTATGGTATTTTCCCCTGATAATGTTCGCATCCACGGCATTACTCCCGACCAGGTGGCACACAAACCTCAGTTTGACCGGCTTTGGCCGTCCGTGCGGCTTCATCTGGAAGGACGCATCCTGGTCGCACACTACGCCGTCTTTGATACGCGGGTCCTGCGCAGTCTTCTCAAAACGTATCACCTGGAAAAGCCACAGGCCTCCTATGCCTGCACCGTCGAAATTTCACGCCGCGTCTGGCCGGATCTGCCCAACCACAAGCTGGATACGGTAGCGAACTTCCTGGGATATACCTTCCACCATCATCAGGCGCTGGATGATGCCCGGGCCTGTGCCCTCATCGTCGTCAAGGCAGCCGAAGCCGTTGGAGCTTCGTCTATGGAAGAACTGCTCGATGCGACGCACCTCAAATTGAAAATACTATAGTGGTGAAACGAAGAGTAATTAATTGGTACGATACCCATCGGTTGTATTAAAAGCTTTAGAATAAATATATTGACTAGTCAATTAAAAAGCGCTATGATATACAATGCTGATTAAATTGACTAGTCAATATAGAGGAGAGGTTGAATTGATGAAAGAAACATTATGGACTCGTGATTTTGTTGCCTTGGTTCTGGCCAACGGCTTTTTATTTGCTGGTTTTCATTTTCTCTTGCCGACGATTACTCTGTATGCAGCCAGTTTAGGGGCGACGGGTGGGGAAATCGGTCTCATTGGTGGCATCTTTGGCTATTCGGCCATCTGCATACGCTTGTTTACCGATGCGGGCGTCCACCATTTAGGAAAAAAGAAATGTCTTTACCTGGGGCTGGCTCTTTCTATTTTAGCGACGGTGTCGTATTATATGTTTAGCAGTATCCACGCCATCGTTGCGGCACGCATCCTTCACGGATTCGGCTTTGGCATGAGCACGACTTTTGCTGCTGCTATCGTCGCCGATATCATCCCGGCCAGCCGCCGCGGCGAAGGAATTGGCTATTTTGGATTGGGAAGTACGGTCATGATGGCACTGGCACCGGCGGTCGGTTTATTTTTACTCAGCGAAATCGGCCCGTCGGCACTGTTTTTTTCGTCTGCTGCCGTTTCTTTTCTGGCTGTTCTGACTGCTGGGTTCTGCCATGCAGGCAGGAAGATACGTCGTGTAGAAGTGATAGAAAAGACATCGTTACGTGATTGCATTTGTGAAACGGGTACGGGCCTTCCTTCTGTTTTGACGATTTTATTTGGAGCCGCCTATGGCAGTGTCAATACGTATATTGCTATGATGGCTGCTGAAGCACATATTGGAAATGCTGGCCTGTTCTTCATTGTGGGGACGCTGTTTGTCTTTATTTCCCGTCCTTTTGGCGGTCGCCTCCTCGACTCCAAGGGAGCCTTCGCCGTCATCGTGCCGGGATCTGTCTCATATTTGATTGGCTTATTGCTCATCATGGCAGCTCACTCGCTGACGGTCTTATTGGCTGCATCTGTCTTTTATGGCTTAGGTGCCGGCCTGCTGCTTCCGGCCCTGCTGACGTGGATTTTGAATATGGTCCGCCCGGAACGGCGCAGTTCCGCCAGTGCGACTTTTTATAATATGCTGGATATTGGTACCAGTACAGGCATCCTCGTCCTGGGTGTCGTTGCCGGGATGGTGGGCTATCGCAACATGTACTGGAGCGTAACGGCTCTCATGATCTGCTTTTCCGTCTTGTTCATGTTCTGCCATTACCGTTATGGTAATGATTGCATAGCCAGTCCCAAAGCGGTGAAAAGACCTGTTGTCGATATCCATAAAGATTGAGAGGTATCATGATGGATGTACGAGACCGGCAAGATGACGAACTGGTACGGCAATTATTCTGCACGACCCGGATTTTTTCCCGGACCTTAAATGGCTGTGTAGCTCCTCTGGGGCTGCATAGTTCGGAATGGATGGTCCTGAACCTTGTCCACTTGAACGGAGGTATTGCCCAAGCCGATTTAATCCGCTATTTTAAGGTGGAAGCGGCAGCGATTACGCGCACGTTGAGCCGCTTGGGAAAGAAAGGACTGATATGCCGGCACCCCCGGGAAAAGGGACGGGGTAAGTATATCGAATTGACAGACGCAGGCAGGGATTTGTTCGTCCAGGCGGAACCCTTTGTGATAGCGCACCGGAGACAGGCGTTGCAAGGACTGTCTCCAGAGGAACGAAAACTATTATTGACTTTGTGTGTAAAAGTACAAGCGGCTTTAGACGAAGTATAGTATATATTTTTAGCATATAGGTAGTACATCTATACTGATTTTCCATAGATAGCTTACAAATTGCCCGACGCATGCTTATAATAAAATCAGATATTGCCTATGATGAAAGGGGATTTTTATGATGAAGATTGTCTTATTGGAATCGTTAGGTATCAGTCAGGAATTACTTGATTCGTATGTAAAACCTCTGAAAGAAAAAGGCTATGAATTCGCCGCGTATGAACGCAATGATGACCCGGCCGTCCAGATCGAAGAAGCAAAGGATGCCGATATCCTCATCATCGCCAATATGCCTTTGAAGGCAGAAGTCATCAACGCCTGTCCGAAATTGAAATATATTGACGTGGCCTTTACGGGTGTCGATCATGTTGCTCTCGATGCTGCCAAAGCCAAGGGCATTAAGGTCAGCAATGCATCCGGCTATTCGACTGTTGCCGTAGCCGAATTGACCATTGCTATGATGCTCGATCTGCTCCGCCGCGTACCTCAGGTCGATGCAGCCTGCCGTGCTGGCGGTACGAAAGCCGGTCTCGTCGGCAATGAATTGGAAGGTAAGACAGTCGCTCTTGTCGGTACTGGTCATATCGGTCATCGCGTCGCCGAACTGGTCCATGCTTTTGGTGCCAAAGTTATCGCCTATAACGGATTTTCCCATAAAGCCGATACGGACCTGATTACCTACCTGCCCATGAAAGAAATGATGGAACAGGCCGATATCGTCAGCCTCCATTGTCCGGTTACAGACCAATCGAAGGGCCTGATCAATAAAGAAACTCTCTCTTACATGAAACCGACGGCATTCCTCATCAATGAAGCCCGTGGCCCTGTCGTCGTATCCCAGGACCTGGCAGATGCACTGAACAGCGGTAAAATCGCCGGCGCCGGCATCGACGTCTTTGAAAAGGAACCACCACTGGATACGAATCACCCGCTGCTCCACTCCAAGAACACTATTGTCACGCCGCACGTCGCCTTTGCAACGGCAGAATCCATGGCCAAACGGGCCGTCATCGTCTTTGATAATATCGATGCGTACTTGGCCGGGAATCAGAAGAATATTATTCTCTAAAGAGATACGTTTAGGCAGACGGATGCAGAAATAGCATCCGTCTGTTTTTTTCTTTCTTTTCTATTGTCACAGCCTTTCTAGTATGGTAGCATTTAACAAAGATAAGAAATAATAAACAGTATATACTGTTTCTGTAGTTTTTGAGGAGGCTATTCATATGAGAATGACATTTCGCTGGTATGGCGAAAAAGATGATAATATTACACTGCAGCAGATTGACCAGATTCCCGGGATGGACGGCATCGTCGGGGCGTTATTTGATATCCCCGTCGGCGACGTATGGCCTGTCGAACCGCTGCTTCATATCAAAGAAGAAGCGGCAAAACACAATCTCGTATTCAAAGACCTGGAAAGCATCAATGTCCATGAAGATATCAAACTGGGCCTGCCCAGCCGTGACAAGTATATTGAAAATTACATCCAGTCGCTGAAAAATGCAGCCAAAGCAGGGATTGAAGTCGTCTGCTACAATTTCATGCCGATTTTTGACTGGACACGGACGGACCTGGCCAAACCTCTCTATGACGGTTCGACCTGCCTGGCTTATGACTATCATCTCGTCGCTGGCAAGACGCCCCAGGATATGGCCCGGGAAATCCTGGATAACAGCAATGGCTTTGTCCTGCCTGGCTGGGAACCGGAACGGCTCCAGGAATTATCGCATCTTTTTGAACAGTATGAAGGCATGGATGAAGATGGCCTGCGCAAGAATCTGGCCTATTTCCTGAAAGCCGTCGTGCCCGTAGCCGAAGAATGTGGCATCAAGATGGGCATTCATCCCGATGATCCGCCTATTTCCGTTTTTGGACTGCCCCGCATCGTCAAAAATGAAGCAGACCTTGACAAAATCGCGGCTATGGTAGATAGTGAAAGCAATGGTTTTACTATCTGCACCGGTTCTCTCGGTTCGAACCGCCAGAATGACATCCCCCATATTATCCGCAAATTCGGCCGTCAGCACCGCGTCCAGTTCGTCCATCTGCGCAACGTCCAGGTGCATGAACCGTGGGTATTCAACGAAGTTGCCCACAAATCGGCCATTGGCTCTCTCGATATGTTTGAAATTGCCAAAGCGCTTTATGATATCCACTTTGATGGGCCTATCCGTCCCGACCATGGCCGTATGATCTGGGGTGAAGAAGGACGGCCTGGTTACGGCCTCTATGACCGCGCGCTCGGTGCGAATTATATATGTGGCCTCTGGGATGCCATCAACCGCCTGTGCGGGCAGTTTTAAGGATTTACCTATGAAATTTATTACGTGGAGGGATTGTGTATGTTGCATCTGAACCGGCAGGAAATTGCTGAAAATCGTTCTCTTTGGGAAGAAAAAGGATTTACTCTCTATTCGTTTAATGACAAAGTTGTCATAGAGGAAACAAAAAAAGCGCCGCAATGGCTCCATATCGGCAGCGGCAATCTGTTCCGCGCGTATATCGCTGTCCTCCAGCAGCGCCTTCTCGACCAGGGCCTGGCCCATACAGGCATCATTGCCGCCACGACTCATAATGCGGCCGTCGTCGACGATGTGTTCCGGCCTTATGACAACCTCCATGTCAACGTGACCATGGAAGCAGATGGGCAGTTCGGCAAAGAAGTCATCGGCAGCGTCTGTGAATCGGCAGCCGTCAAAGAAAGCCGACCGGCCGACTGGCAGCGCCTGCTCGATATTTTTACGGCTCCGTCGCTGCAGATGGTCAGCTTTACCATTACGGAAAAAGGGTATAATCTTAAGGACTATGATGGCAACTACTATGACGATGTAGCGTCTGATCTGCAGGAAGGCCCGGCCCACCCGCAGAGTGCCATGGGCAGTCTGACGGCCCTTACCTATGCCCGGTATAAAGCAGGTGTCAGCCCCATTGCCTTTGTCAGCATGGATAACTGCTCTCACAACGGTGAACGGATCCGCCAGGCATTCCTGACTTTTGCCAGAGCGTGGGAAGAAAAGGGATATACCGATGCAGGTTTTACGGCATACATTGAAGAAAAAACGGCTTTTCCCTACAGCATGATCGATAAAATCGTACCGGGCCCGTCGCCGAAAGTACAGTCGTATCTCAAAGAATGCGGCTTTGCTGATACGGAATATATCAAAGCCGGCCGCAGCACCTATGCCCTCTTTGTCAACGCAGCTCCGCAGGAATATCTGGTCATTGAGGACACCTTCCCCAACGGTCGTCCGCCCCTGGAAAAAGCCGGCGTCATCTTTACAGACCGGGAAACGGTCAACCAGTGCGAACGCATGAAAGTAGGAACCTGCCTCAATCCGCTCCATACGGCCCTGGCCGTGTACGGCTGCCTTCTGGGTTATGTGAAGATTTCCGATGAAATCGGCGATCCCCAGCTCAAAGGGCTCATTGAAAAAATCGGTTATGATGAAGGGCTGCCCGTCGTCGTTAATCCCGGCGTCCTCAATCCGAAGGCATTCATCAATGAACTGCTGGAAGAACGGCTGCCCAACCCCAATGTCCCCGATACGCCTCAGCGCATTGCTACGGACACGTCGCAGAAAGTAGGCGTCCGCTATGGTATTACTATCAAAGCCTATGGCGATAAGGCCAAAGACCTGAAATATATCCCTCTGGCCATTGCCGGCTGGTGCCGCTACCTTCTCGGTATAGACGATAAGGGAAATGCGTTTACGCCCAGCCCGGATCCTCTTTTGGAAGATTTGCAGAAGACCCTTGCCGGCGTCTGTTTCGGTCATCCGGAAACGGCCTCAGGGGCGCTGCATCCCATCCTGTCCAACCGCGATATTTTTGGCGGTATGGACCTTTCAGAAGTGGGCCTTGAACCAGTCATCGAAGGCTATTTCAAAGAACTCATTGCCGGTCCTGGCGCTGTCCGTGCCGTCCTGAAGAAATATGTAGGCTGAGTCCTGTCATATATATGTGCTCATACGAAGGAGGAAATGTCATGAAAGCAGTTGTAGTTGAAAAACCGGGTAGTATTGCCGTTGTCGAACGGGATATACCGGAAATTACGGAAACCCAGGTATTGGTAAAAGTGAAAGCTGCCGGTATCTGTGGCTCTGATGTCCATATCTTCCATGGGAAAAATGCCTTTGCAACCTATCCCCGCGTCGTCGGCCATGAATTTGTCGGTGAAGTCGTCAAAGTGGGAAGCCAGACGGAACATATCGCTGTCGGCGACCGGGTAGCCGTCGATCCTGTCGTTTCCTGCGGTCATTGCTATGCCTGTCAGCACGACCGGCATAATGTCTGCTCCAGCCTTCAGGTCATGGGTGTCCATCGCGATGGCGGTTTCCAGGAATACGTCGCTGCCGACTACCGCCAGGCTTATAAGCTGCCTGACAATATTCCCTGGGAAATCGCGGCAACAGTAGAACCGTACTCCATCGGGGCCCAGGTCGCTCATCGCGGCCGCCTCACCGGGGATGACACGGTACTCATCTGCGGTGCCGGCCCGATCGGCCTGATCATTCTCCAGGTTGCCAAGATGAAGGGGGCCAGAGTCGCCATCCTCGACATCGTCGAAAGCCGTCTGGAAAAAGCGAAAGAAATGGGTGCCGATATGGTCGTCAATGGAAAGACGACGGATATAGTCGATGCCATGAAGGAATTCACGAATGGCGAAGGGTTCAACCTCATTTATGAAGCGACGGCTAATACGAAAATCCTGGCTACGTGTATCCGCGACCTGCCCAGCCAGGCCGGCCGCATCGTCGTCCTCGGCTTTACGACACAGGAACTTCCTATCCGCCAGGTAGACATCATGGGACGGGAACTGGAAATCATCGGCACGCGGCTCAATAACCACCGCTTCCCCGAAGTCATCGGCTGGTTCAAAGATGGGAAAGTACAGCCAAAAGAAATCATTACCCATACCTTCCCCTTTGCAAAAGCTGGCGAAGCCTTTGCCTTTAACGACGAACATCCTGATAAAGTGCTGAAAATCATCCTTACCTTTGATTAATTATGCCCGATATGAGATGGAGTCATCACATTACGTTTTTTGCGTAATGTGATGACTCCATCTTTTTTTTAACGTTACACGCGACACAGGGACTGGCCTTGTCTTTTTGTGGCAGTTACCGTTTATTTTTTATTTATAAAAAAAAGTTATATTACAAATAGGCAATGTTATAGATAAAGCGATGAGAAATATGTATGCAAAAATGTGTTGTATTTGTTGATTATTCATCATACAGGTGCTAGAATGTTAGCATATCAATGAGGTGCGGATATAAAAGAATATATGTATATACGAACGATAAATCGCAATGTGTCCCGGCATCGTTCAGGTAATGAGGAAAGGAGGAAGAACCGTACGTCTTTGATGAACGGAAAATGAAGCTTACTGTTATTTTATTATGTATCATGAAGGAAAAAAGAAAAGGGAGTGTATCTGTATGAAAATGCCTAAGGCCCATCCTATATCATGGATCCTTTTGCTGGTTACGACCCTGGCCATTCTGGCTACGTCCGTATCCCGTATCATTCTGCCGACCGTTCTGCCGGCTATTATGGAAGAATTTCATTGGAGTGCTACTGAAGTCGGCTTCCTGAATTCGGCTATGTTCATCGGCGCCTTCATCGGTGCTACGTTCTTTGGCATCCTTTCTGACTCTGTCGGTTCCGGCTATAAACGGGGCTGGACCTGGATCTGCTGCATGGTCGTCGCGGCTATCGGAGGCATTCTGACTGCTATGTGTACGACCGTCAATGCCATGCGTGCGGCACTGGCTGTCCTCGGCATGGGGACTGGTGGTGCTGAACCGGTAAACGTAGCGATTATCGGTGAATGGTGGCCGAAAGAACATCGTGGTTTCGCCATCGGCGTCCATCACACGGGCTTCCCCTTCGGTCAGTTCCTGGGACCTGTCGTCATCAGTTTTATCCTGGCCGTCGGTACCTGGCATGACGCCTTTACCTTTGTTCCTCTCCTGGCTATCCCCATCATCATCCTGCAGCTGATTTTTGGTACGGAAAAGAATCAGAAAAAAGTTTATAAATGGATTGAAGACCATCAGATGACCAAACCGCTCGATGAAGTCGAAGCCGAAGGCAAGAAACCGTCTCTTAAAGAAATGGTCAAAAACGTCGGCGTCTGCCTCCAGAACCGCAACTGTGTCATGGCTATCATCACGATCTTTATTTTCCTCTGGTCTGAAGCGGCTATCACCACATTTATGACCCTGCAGCTGACGACGGTTGCCGGCATCTCTCTGGCTGCTGCTGCTGTCGTTTCAGGTGCTTCCGGCCTGACTGGCTGGATTGGCCAGATTGGCTGGGGTACGGTATCGGATTCTACGGGCCGTAAGTTTGCCCTGCGCATCATCACTGCCGGCTGGATTGTTGCGACCTTGGCCTGCATGTTCATCAATACGGAAATGTCAGCCTGGATGATCCTCATTTTCTGGGGCCTCTTCCGTAATTCGCCATTCCCGGTCATGTATGCCCTGCTCATCGATTCCCTGCCCAAATCGGCCGGCTCCTCTATGGGTCTGATGATTGGTATTGCCCTCGGTCTTTCCGGGTTCTTCGCTGCCCCGACGGCAGGCTGGATTATTGAAACCTATGGGTTTACGGCCCACTACGTCGTACTGGCTATCATGCTGGCTCTGTCCTATATCCCGCTGACTATCATCAAGGAAACGGTACACAAAGATGGAGAACAGGCAGAAGCATAAGGTTGTCTTCACTATAGATAAGTACGTGAACGTAAGAAAGGGAGATGTTTTCACATGAACACGAAAGAATTAGCTGCTGTATTAGAAGGAATGGATGTCGTCGATCTGACGCTGACCATGGAAGAAGGCATGCCGGTCTGGCCGACACATCAGCATTTCTATCACAATATTGTAGAATCGACAGAAATGGGAGATCCGGCCACTCATTATGCCGTTACGATGGGCGAACATTGTGGTACTCATCTCGATGCACCGCGCCATTTCATAACTGGTGCAACTCCCGTCGATGAAGTGCCGCTCAAACAGTTCTTCGGTCATGCTGTCAAAATCGAAGCGACTCAGGTCGGTGCATTGGGATTGTTCCATAAGGATGATATCATCGCCTGGGAAAAAGACCATGTAGAAATCCAGGAAGGAGACGTCGTACTGCTCCATTTCGGATGGGACAAACGGTATGCCCTGAAACCGGATTATGATGAATTCCTGTCTGACTGGCCGGGCCTGGCTGAAGATGGTGCCCAGTATCTGGCAGAAAAGAAAGTGAAAATCGTCGGCTGTGATGCCCTGGCTCTCGATGTATTCGGCGGAACGGACCCAACCCATAAGACACTTCTCCCCAAAGGCATCCTGATTATTGAAAATCTGTATAATCTGGGAACTCTTCCCGATGAAGTACTGTTTGCCACGCTGCCTCTCAAGATTAAAGATGGTTCCGGCTCTCCTATCCGTGCCGTCGCTTTTGTAGAAAAGAAATAAGTGAGTTACCTGTTATAGAAAAGGAGTGAGTCTCTATGTACGTATATCTTTCTTATCCCATTGCAGAAGGACAGATTGCCTGGCCGGATGCCCCCGTATATACTTCCGGCCGCCATGATATCATCGGTATCGATGGCAGTTACTGCAATACATCGGTCATGACGATTCCCAATCATTACGGCACCCACTATGACGCACCGCGTCATTTCAATGCCAAGGGGCCTAAAATCACAGAACTGCCGATGGATTACTTCTGCTTCAAGGGCGATGAAATCCTTATCCTCGACATCCCAAAAACGTTTAAGGAAGTCATTACGGCGGAAGATGTCATGCCCTACAAGGATCAGATTGCCAAAGCGAAACTGCTCTTGTTCCGTACGGGCTTTGAAAAACAGAAGGAACTGAATCCCCAGGGATACAAATACGAAAATCCGAGTGCTCATCCCGGCCTGTGCAAATATCTCGTAGAAAATTTCCCCAATCTCTGCACTATCGGCCTCGATTCCCTGTCCCTTGGATCGGTATGCAATGACTATGCGACGGAAGCCCATCACTGGCTGCTGGGTTATTATACAGATAAATTCGTGACCGTCATTGAAGATATGATGCTGTCGCCTCTCGAAGGAAAAACCGTAAAGAGTATCATCGTAGCACCTATCCGGGCACTGGACGTGGATAGCGCACCGGTTACCATCATTGCTGAAGTTGAATAAGGAATGACTCATAAGCCTGTCGCATGAAGAATTCTGCTATCATGCGGCAGGCATTTTCTTAAATTTTGCCATATCAGATATGGCAAAAGGAAATATCTGTCGTGACGGTTAAACTCATCTGCAGAAAAACAATTTGTCTGGCAGTCCTTTTTTACCTGTTGCGGACGTATATTAGAACTGGCTTATGTATTGACGGTATGCTATAATATCATTATAAGAATATCGATATTATAAAGAAGGCAAGCTATCTTTTGCTGCGCGAGGTTACAGTATGATTGAACTTACCATTACACCTATGGAACCACGGGAAAATGTCAGGGCCTATGTATACCGGCTGTTATACCATAATATCATGGCAGTCCGCCTGACGCCGGGAACGGCTGTTTCCGAACAGGAAGTATCTTCCTACCTGGATATCAGCCGGACGCCTGTACGGGAAGCATTTATCCATTTATCTCAGGATGGGCTCGTGGAAATCCTGCCCCAGCGGGGGACCTTTGTTTCTAAAATCGACACGGCACTCATCGAAGAAAACCGTTTTATGCGCCTGACTCTCGAACGGGCCGTCATACGGCTGGCCTGTCAGGAGCTGCCGGACATGTACCTGAAACAGCTCGACCAATCTCTGAACGATCAGAAAGAAGCCATGGATGCTGGCGACAGTGCCCGCTTCATGACCCTTGATAATGAAATGCACGGCATCATTTTTGCCGGCTGCGGCAAGCCCCACGTCTGGCAGACACTGATGCAGGCTAATCTGGATTATCTGCGGTCCCGCGCGCTTTCCGTACTGAATACAGAAGAAATGGATATTGTCTATGCCAAGCACCAGTCGCTCGTGACTCATATACGGCAGCATGAAACGGACCAGGCGGAACGGGACATCAATGAACACATCGACCGTATCATCATAGACCTGGCGGCACTGCGGGCGGCCCATCCTGATTTTTTCAAATGATGAGAGATCCGTCCGCTATTCTACATGAATCAGGTGATAACGATGATTGATTTGGAAATTACGCCACCTCTCCAGCGGGAGACGGTGCGTTCTTACGTATACCGCATGTTATATGATAATATTATGTCACTCCATCTGCCGCCGGGATCGGCCATGTCTGAACAGGAAGTGGCAGACCTTCTGAAGACGAGCCGTACGCCTGTACGGGAAGCTTTCATCCATCTCGGGCAGGATCACCTGCTGGATATTTTTCCCCAGCGCGGTACGTTTGTGGCCAGGCTGCATACCCAGATGATACGGGAAGCCCGGTTTATGCGCGTTGTCATGGAAGAAGCTGTCATGGCAGAAGCCTGTCAGGGCCTCCCTGAATCTTGCCTCCGGCAGCTGTATGAAATCCTGGAGCGCCAGCAGAAAGCGGCAGATGCCGGTGATAAACGGGCTTTTTTTGAAGCGGACAATGCCTTCCATGAAACGGTTTTTTCTGGCTGCGGCCGGCCTCATATCTGGCAGACCCTGATGCGGGCCAGCCTCGATTATTCCCGTGCCCGCGTGCTCAATGCCTTTCTGGAACCGAAAGAAATTCCCCTTTCTGTCCATGAAGATATGCTGAAAGCGATAGAATCGCATGAGGGCGATAAGGCGGCCCGGCTGGTCCGCCAGCATATGGCCAATCAGGAAACGGGTATCCGTAAATTGATGCAGCTCTACCCCGATTATTTTATATAAAAAGCGGCTTCTGGCGTCATGAACCAGGCTGAAACAGGTGATGGGTATGGAAATTCTGGCAAAAAAAGAAGATGAGTCGTCGCGGCAGTATGTACGGCGCTGTTTGCTTTATAATATTGTCAATGTAGAAATCAAACCGGGTGAACGGATTATCGAGAAGGAATATTGCGATTTGTTTCAGGTAAGCCGCACGCCTATCAGGGAGGCCATTCTGGACCTGCACAAGAATCATCTCATCGACGTCATGCCCAAGCGAGGCACCTTTGTCTCATACATTGACGAAGACCGGGTGGAAGAAGTGCGCCAGCTGCGGGCCGTCCTGGAAGCGGAAATCGCCCGGGAAGCCTGCCGGAAACTGACGGCAGATGATCTGGACCGGCTGCGGGAAAACGTCATTGTCTGGAAATATTACATTGGCCGCAAGCAGGTGCGCAAAATTTTTGAATTGGATAAGAAATTTCATGGACTCCTCTATACGCTGTGCGGAAAGCCCTACTGGAGTGAAATCGTCGAAGCGGCGGCACCGCATTTCGACCGGGCGATTGTCCTGAGTTTCCAGTGCATGCCTGCCTCCCAGGTCCTGGCCGATCATATGCAGCTCATCGATGCCATAGAAGCCCGCGATGAGGATAAGGCCTATGAACTGGCCCGGACACATCTGAACCGGTATAATGAAGAAAAGGAAATGATTAAACAATCTTTTCCCGGCTATTTTCAGTAAGGCCTGCATCGAATAAGGGCAGAAAAAAGGAAGCCGCAACAAAATGACCACTCAAGGCTGTTTTGTTGCGGCTTCCTTTTAGTTTATCATGGATGAGAATATGCCAGATTCCCCCTTTTGGTTCTGCCGTTAGAAATCTGTAGACAGATCAGATCCAGTGGACCATGATGCTGGCCAGGAGGCCGGAGACGACTGATACGGATACAATGCCGGCGATGACCAGTTTAGGCATGATGTAATGCAGAATGGCTTCTTTTTCTTCATCCGTCCTGCCACAGGCGCGGGATACTTCCAGGGAGATGAGGTATGTACCGGGGAAGCCGAAAAAGGCTGTGACGGCCATGGCGATGGAAAGCCTCCAGTCGAAACGGACAATCCGGCCGACGATGACGGCAATGACCGAGCAGCTGACCGTACCGACGGCCAGGACGACCAGGAGAGGCGCAATCATGCCCAGGAGCATGTCTGGCGTCGTGTTGGTCAGGCCGACGAAAATCAGGGCGACGGCACCGGCCATGACGAAGGTCAGGGCATTGGCCTTTGTCAGGCAGTTTTCTTCCAGAAGGCCCAGTTCATGAAGGATGATGCCGAAAATGAGGCCGAAGATGAGGATGCTGATGCCCGTAGCCTGGGCCAGGAGCATGGAAACATAGGAAATGAAACAGAGTTTGCAGAGGATGATATTGGGCGTACTGTATTTTTCCGGTATGTGGAACAGACGGAGATTCAAATTCTTTCCCGATTCTCCGTTAGAGAGGGTGCCGTTGTTGAATTCCGTGCGGACCCGGTCCCCTTCTTTTTTGCAGAAGAAGCTGGCAATGGGGATGCCGACGAAATTCTGGAACACCAGGACCAGCACGGCAAAGACTTTGATATCGGGGCGTCCCAGGACATCGCCTATAGGAGACATGACCAGATAGGCAACGACCCCGCCGGCCAGGACCGGGGCGCCTACCAGGGCGTAATAGGCGTCGATGAATAATTTTCCGATGAAGAAGACGCCGCCGGCTACGGAAAGGGTAGCAAAGAAGGTGACGAAGACGGTCTTCCATTCCTTGACGAAATCATTGATCTTGATGGCCGTACCGATATGGATGAGGAACATGCAGAGGGTAATCTTGGCAAAGGCGATGAGACCGGAATCGGCAAAAATCGTCTTGGGCAGGCCCAGCCAGAAGCCGGCTGTAAAGATGACGGCACAGGCCAGAAGCATAGAGACGAAAGCCTTTGTCTTGTCGGCGATGAAATCGCCGATGGAATAAATGAGAAAGATCAGGCCGAGGGCAACCAGGGCATTCATAGTAACAACTCCTTTTTATAGTGTATTGGCTGCTTTCAGGTATACGGAAAGCATATATTCCAAGGCCAGGGGCAGGCCTTTTTCGTCATACAGGTAGAATTTGGGGTTGTGATGCGGTGTCAGTTCGTGGGTACCGGTCGGATCGCCCATGCCGAACCAGGCGACGGCTGCCGGTTTCTGTTCGCTGAAATAGCCGAAGTCTTCAGCACCCAGGCTGGGCGGGCAGTCGATAACCGTGATGCCCATAGCGCCAGCCGTGTCCTGCATGATAGAGACACAGGAGGCATCGTTTTTGCAGGCCGGATAGCCATATACCATGGTGGTCTTGACTTCACACTGATGGGCGGCGCAGATGCTGTTGCCCAGCCGTTCGATTTCTTCCATGACTGACTGGCGCAGATCCGTATCGAGGACGCGTACGCAGCCGCCCATGCTGACCGTTTCGGGGATGACGTTGGCTACGCCTTCGACGCCGCAGTGGAGATAGCTGACCGAGACGGTGCAATTGGCCAGAGGGTCACATTTCAGGGCCGGAATGAGGGCGATATCGTTTACCAGTTCCGACGCTGCAAAGATAGGGTTGTTGGCCTTGTGGGGGAATCCGCCGTGGCCGCCTTTGCCGCGGATCTTGAAGTCGTATGTACCGACAGCGGCAAAACGGACGCCGTCGTGGATATCGATCTGGCCGAGCGGGGCCGATGCGTTGACATGGATGGCGAACATGTAATCAATGTGGTCCATGATACCGTCTTTGACCAGCTGCTGGGCACCGCCGGGAAGGAATTCTTCACCCTGTTCGAAGACAAAATAGACTGTGCCGCGGACGAGTTCGCGGTGACGGGCCAATGTTTCGGCAACGGCCATGAGGATAGAGGCGTGGGCATCGTGGCCGCAGGCGTGCATGACGCCGGGATTGGTGCTCTTGTAGGGAAGATCATTCGTTTCCGTGAGGCCCAGGGCATCGAAATCAGCGCGCAGTCCGATAGACGGGCCGGGCTGGCTGCCTTTGAGGAAGCCGACCGTACTGTTGCCCGTAATGCCCGGCATCAGTTCGATACCGGCCTTTGTCAGATGGTCCCGGATCCAGGCTGCCGTATTCGTTTCCTGGAAGGACAGTTCCGGGTGGGCATGGAGATAGCGGCGGTTCTTTATAATCTGGTCACCATATTCTTCTACAAGTTTTTTTACGTCTGTCATAGGAATCACTCTCTTTCTGTAATATAACAATAGCATGATGATGGTAACAAAAAAGGGCGGTACGTGAGGGACGAAATATATCCGCGGTACCACCCTGTTAATCTAAAATATTTAGATCAGCTCTTGCGCTCTGTAACGGGAGCTTGCCGGCCAGGCCTACTCACGGTTCAGCCAGGCAGTTCAGGAATGTACTTCATATGACCGTCCCTGCTGTCTTGCACCAGGCGGCAGCTCTCTGGAAAGTCCAGTCATACTACTCTTTCCTTCATTACTTTTTGCAATCACCTTAAATTTTTAAAATGTGATATATCTAAATTATACTGAAAAAATCTTTTCTGTCAAGATACATGTCTATCCTGACATTACATCAGCTCCTGCAGAGCCGTTTCGTAGACTGTGAGCATATATTCCAGTGCCAGGGGAAGCCCCTTTTCGTCATCGATATAGAAACAGGGATTGTGATGGGACGTGGGAGCGATGGCGCCGGTCGGATCAGCCATGCCGAGTTTGGCGATGCCCGCCGGTTTCTTCTGGGCATAATAGGCAAAGTCTTCGGCACCGAGAACGGGCGGGTTGTTGAGGACCGTAAGGCCCATGGACGCGGCGGCTTTGCGGAATATGTCATTGCATGTGGCATCGATTGTATTCGCCGGATAACCATAGACCAGGCTTACATCGCACTGGCACTGGTGAGCGGCACAGATGGCTTTGGCCAGGCGTTCGATTTCTTTCATGACGAAGTCGCGCAGATCCGTATTGAGGACGCGGGCATTGCCACCCATGCTGACCCGTTCGGGAATGACGTTGGCTACGCCGTCTATACCGCACTGGAAATAGCTCACAGAGACAGTGCAGTTTTCCAGGGGATCGCATTTCAGGGCTGGAATCAGATTGATGGCGCTGACCAGTTCGGCTGCGGGAATGACCGGGTTGTTGGCCTTGTGAGGGAAGCCGCCGTGGCCGCCTTTACCGGTGATTTTGATGTCGTAGGTACCGACGGCGGCTTCGCGGACGCCGGCGGCGACATCGACAGTGCCTACCTTTTCGAGGGCTGCGGCATGCCAGGCAAACATATAGTCAATGCGGTCCATGATGCCGTCTTTGACCAGCTGCTGGGCGCCGCCGGGGAGAAATTCTTCCCCCTGCTGGAATACGAAATAGATAGTGCCGTGGACGAGTTCCCGGTGAGAGGCAAAGATTTCGGCCATGGCCATGAGGACTGCCGTATGGGCATCGTGGCCGCAGGCGTGCATGGTGCCGGGATGGGTGCTCTTGTAGGGCAGGTCATTCATTTCCGTAAGACCTAAAGCATCGATATCGGCGCGGAATCCGATGGACGGACCGGGCTGTGTTCCTTTGAGGACGCCGACCGTGCTGTTGCCCGTAATACCAGACAGGGTGGGAATGCCAATGGCTGCCAGATGGTCCCGGATCCATTGGGCTGTATTCGTTTCATGGAAGGATAATTCCGGATGGGCGTGGAGATACCGCCGGTTTTTGATGACTTCTGCTGCATAGGCTGCAGCTAATTTTTTCATTGTTCCAGACATGACAAACTGCCTCCTTTTTTACCGTAAGTATACTACGAATAGATATATTTTACGATTCTTTTTTTAGTTTATTGTATAAAGCCTGACGGCTGATGCCGAGGATGCGCGCCGCCTGGGTATGGCTGCACCCTTGTTCGATGAGCCCGTGGATGAGCGACTGCTGCAATGTATCCTGCAGCCCTTTGAGGTCGATATGCAGCGTATCGGCATCGCGACGGGTCCAGCCGTGGCCGGCCTGGTCAAAAAGGTAGCCGTATGACGGGTCTCCCTGTTCACCGTAGAGATGATACCGCAGGGCAACGCTGTATAGTTCCCGTATATTGCCCCACCAGCGATGTTTTTCCAGGACCGGGCGCAGGGCATCGGGAATCTCGACGGCATGGCCGGTCAACCGTTCCAGGAATATGGAGAATAAGTAAAAAATATCCGATGGCCGTTCGTTGAGAGACGGCAGGTCGAGCGTCAGAGGATTGAGGCGGAAATAGAGATCGCGGCGGAAGCGCCCCGATTCGATCTGGGGGATGATATCGGCATTGCTGGCGGAGATGATGCGGATATCGAGGGGAATGACATAATCCGACCCGATGCGCATGACCTGCCGCGTTTCCAGGACGCGCAGCAGCTTGGACTGGATATTGGCGGACATACTATTGATTTCGTCGAGGAAAATCGTGCCGGTGTGGGCCAGCTCGAAGAGGCCGGCTTTCCCTTCTTTGCGGGCTCCCGTAAAAGATCCGCCTTCGTAGCCGAAAAGTTCGCTCTCCAGCAGTTCAGGCGGCAGGGCAGCGCAGTTCACGGCGACGAAAGGGCCGCTGCGCCGCGGGCTGGCATTGTGGATGCTCTGGGCAAAGAGTTCTTTGCCGGTGCCGCTTTCTCCCTGGATGAGGACCGGCGCATTGTAAGCCGCCATGATTTTTGCCGTGGCGATGCAGCGTTTCATGGCCTTATCCCTGGTCAGGATATCGCTGAAGGTGTGGCGGGCCGTGAGCCCTGTCCGGGACAGTTTATAGCGGACATTTTTTTCCAGGCGCTGCAGTTCCGTGACGTCGCGGATATTGAGGATGAAATACGGCTTGTCGTTGAGCGTGAACGGCCGCGTCGTGGCTACCAGCGTGTATGGCGGACAGTGCAGGATGCGGTTCTGGAAAAAGGGCGGTTTTTTGAAGGCTTCATCCAGATCGGGAAACATATGCTGGATCGTATCGGGTGTCCTGGGGAATTTCAGGAAATGGTGTGCCTTGGGATTAAAATGAGTGATATTCCCCTTTTTATCATAGATGATGATGCCTTCGTCTACGTTGTTCAGTACGGAAGACAGAAGGGAAATCTGATTCTGTTCTCGCCGGTTCAAAAGTACCAGGTCATGGGCGTACTGGTAGGCCGACAAGATGGCCGATTCACCGGGCGTAATGGGAAAGACTGGCAGCCGTGTGTGCGTAAGAAGCGGCATGACCAGACAGCTGACGATAGCCGTACCTGGTGATTCCGGAATGGCATCGGCCAGGGCTCCCAGCGTCTCAGGGGAGATATCGGCACTATAGGGATGAATGACCATCTTACTGCGGATTTCCGGCCAGCACATAGCCTCGTTGAAAATGACATGCTGGCTGAGAAACAGGTGGATTTTTTCATAATTCTCTACCTGATGGAGCGTATAGAGAATATCACTGGTCGAATAATGCAGGCACAGTACGGGGATATCCCGGATGGCCTGGGACAATTCGTAGTATGGTCCGGTGTGGGTAATGATGACCTGGGCTCCCTGCTCTACGAGGTGACGGCCCTGTTCGAAGCGGTTGGGGAAATCGAGGACAGCTACCTTCGTGGGGATGTAATTTTTTTGTTCTGCCACAGAAGCCTGACGGAGGACTGCCTCTATTTCTTCCTTCAGAGTTTCGTTGGCTGCGAGAAAATAAATAGATTCCATAACATACCTCCTGATTTCTTCTATCATAGGAAAATTGTAAAGGTGTGTCAATAAATGTATACAAATTAATTTGGAAAAACGAAAGAAATACAAAGAAATGGGGATATATCACCATTATTTAAGTTGGCATATATCTTTCACATATATTGCCGACAGATGTATAGTATCCCATAACTGAAAAAGACATGTATGAGGAGGTATCATGATGAAAAAATTAATATCAGGTGATGAAGCCCTGGCACGGGGCCTGTATGAAGCCGGTGTCACCTTTGCTTCGGCCTATCCGGGCACGCCGAGCACGGAAATCCTGGAGAATGCAGCTAAATATGAAGAAATCGATGCCGAATGGGCACCGAATGAAAAGACAGCTATGGAAGCGGCTATCGGAGCTTCTGTTTCCGGTGTACGGTCCTTTGCGGCTATGAAAATGGTCGGTCTCAACGTAGCGGCCGATCCACTTTTTACCTACGCTTATCTCCATGTCAATGGCGGCTTTGTCTTTGTATCGGCCGATGACCCGGGCATGCATTCGTCCCAGAACGAACAGGATAACCGCAATTATGCCAAATTCGCCAAAATATGCATGTTTGAACCGTCCAATTCCCAGGAAGCCAAGGACATGACTAAAGAAGCCTATGCCGTCAGCGAACGGTTCCATACGCCGGTCATGATCCGCATGACGACCCGTGTCTGCCATTCCAAGAGTCTCGTAGAAGAAGGGGCCCGTGTAGAAGTGCCGGCTGTACCCTATGTAAAACAGCCGGAAAAAATGGATCCCGTACCGGCTATTTCCCGCGTACGCCGCGTCGTCATCGAACAGAGGGAGAAAGATCTGGCAGCGTATTCCGAAACCTGTCCCTGGAATGTAGAAGAAGCAGGTCATACAAATATGGGCATCATCACATCCGGTGCCGCCTACAACTATGTAAAAGAAGTATTTGGCGACAGCGTATCGGTCCTGAAAATCGGCTTTTCTTATCCCCTTCCCATGAATAAAATCCGTGCCTTTGCGGAAAAAGTAGATACCCTGTATGTCGTGGAAGAACTGGACTCTTTTATGGAAGATCAGATCAAGGCTGCGGGTATTCCATGCCATGGACATGATATCATCCCCAATATAGGCGAACTCAACCCGGATATCGTACAGAAAGCACTGACGGGTACAGGAAATGATGGAGTATCTGTTCCAGAAGAATTCATCGTCCCCCGTCCGCCTGTCCTTTGCGCCGGCTGCCCTCACCGGGGCTTTGCCTTTGAACTGGCCAAACGCAAGAATACAGTCATGCTCGGCGATATCGGCTGCTATGGCCTGTGCGGTGCTCCCCCGCTGAATGCCAAGGATATGGGCCTCAATATGGGTGCTGTCTTTTCCATGGGACATGGCATGGTACACGGCTTTGCCCGGAGTGGTCAGCAAAAGCGCGTCGTCGGCTATATGGGCGACTCTACCTTCTTCCACAGCGGTATCAATGCTCTCATGGAAGTCTCCTATAATAAATCCAATACGATCTGTGTCATCCTCGACAACCGCACGACGGGCATGACGGGCCATCAGGAAAATCCCGGCACGGGCTATAATCTGAAAGAAGAAATCACGACCATGCTAGACATTGAAACCATCGTCCGGGCCCTGGGCATCCGGAACGTCCGTACAGTCAATCCCCAGAATCTGACGGCTATGAAAGAAACGCTGGACTGGGCCTTTGCCATTACGGATGAACCGGTAGTCATCATCACAAAATGGCCATGTGCCCTGAAGAAACTTACGCCTTTTGATAAGAAAGAATTCACTATAGAAAAAGCCGTATACGGAGTGGTGGAAGATGCGTGTATCGGCTGCCGCAAATGCCTTACGACAGGATGCCCGGCCCTGCGCTTTGACAAGGAAACGAAAAAATCCAGTATCTCTCCGGCAGACTGCAACGGCTGTTCTGTCTGTGCCCAGGTCTGCCCGGTACAGGCTATCGTAAAGAAAGGGGAATAATCATGAACGATGTAAAAAGCATACTCCTCGTCGGTGTCGGCGGGCAGGGGACGATTCTGGCCAGCAAGATTCTCACCCAGGGTCTCATAGAAAATGGATACGATGTCAAAATGAGCGAAGTCCACGGCATGAGCCAGCGCAGCGGTAGTGTCAGCACCCAGGTACGGTTCGGTGCGAAAGTCTACTCCCCTATCATCGGGGAAGGGACGGCGGATATCCTCGTTTCCTTTGAAGAAATGGAAGCTGCCCGGTACGCTCATTTTCTGAAAAAAGATGGCAAGGCTGTCGTCAATACGTACCGTATCCCGTCCATGCCAATCCTGACCGGTAATCAGGACTATCCCGATGATATCATCGGCATGCTCCGCCAGCGCGTGTCGACGATGGCTCTCGATGCGACGGGGATTGCAGAAAAAGTGGGAAATCCCAAGAGTGCCAATGTCGTTTTGCTGGGAGCCCTGGTCAAAGCCATGGGGCTGACTGATATCGATTGGGACCCGATCATTGCCAAGACAGTTAAACCGGTTTTCATTGACGTAAACCGCAAAGCCTTCGCCGCCGGTATGGCAGCGGTAGGATGACGGCGCTTATCATACAGCAGAAACAGAGACGCTGGGCCTACCTGGTTCTCAGCGTCTTTCTCCTGCTGTTCCTCGGACTCATTTATGCTTGGTCTGTATTCCGCATACCGTTGGAACAGGAATTTGGCTGGTCTAAGAGCGGGACATCGCTCACCTTTTCCATCTCTATGGTCATGTTCTGCCTGGGCGGTCTCATATCAGGCGTCCTGACAGCCCGCAAGGGCATGAGGATAACTCTCGTCCTGGCGGCGCTCCTCCTCGTCTCCGGGTTCGGGCTGGCCTCGCAGATTACATCCCTCATGGGCATATACCTGACGTACGGCGGCATGGCCGGTCTCGGTGTGGGTCTCGGTTATAATGCGGCCATCAGCACCATCATGCGCTGGTTTCCGGACAAACAGGGCCTCGTCTCAGGCATTGCTCTCATGGGATTTGGATTTGGTGCTATGATACTCGGCACGGCTGGAGCCTCACTGATTAGCCTTGCCGGCTGGCGTATGACCTTTCTCCTCATCGCCGCGTCTTATGCCGTCGTCATCGCCCTGGCCGTTGTTATCCTTCGGCCGCCTGATGCAGACTTTACGGCAGCTCTGTCGGGCGCTCTCCTCAAAGGAAAAGAGGCACGGGAAGAAATCGGCTGGCAGGATATGCTCCGCCGCCAATCGTTCTGGTTGTTTTTTCTCTGGGCCATCCTCCTGAGTGCGGCCGGCCTTTCCATCATCAATATTTCTGCCGGGTATGCCGGGACTTTCGTAGGTGGAAATCTCACACAGGCAGCAGCTATTGCCGGTGTCATTTCTATCGCCAATGGCGCGGGCCGCGTACTGGCGGGGCAGCTCTTTGACAGCAAGGGCTGCAAAGTCACTATGTATACCGTCTCTGTGGTCTATCTGGCAGCGGCTGCTGCCCTTGCCGGTGCCGATGTGAGCCACAGCCAGCCTGTCCTTCTGACAGCCTTTGTCCTTACGGGCTTGGCCTATGGCGCCTGTCCGCCGACGGGGTCTGCCTTTGCTGCCTCATTCTATGGCTCCCGGAATTATGGCATGAATTTCAGTATCGTCAATCTCAATCTTATCGGCGCTTCGACCCTCGGCCCCATGTTTGCCAATGGTACGCCCATGATGGCTTTTATCATCATCGCCATACTGGCCGTTATCGGAGTTGTCATTACGACGGCAATCCGCCGCTAACCAGTGACAGGCAGCAGATGGATGAATCGGAAGGCTCCAGCTGTACTCCCTTCTCTCACCGTTCCGGCCTTTGCCGGGATGATGCTTTCCGGTTTGTCTGTGTGCTGCCTGTTGAAACAAATGCACTGCAGGGGTAACCTGTGGTACAATATAGGTATTCATCATAAAGGAGTGATTTTCTATGGCAAATAAAGAAATGTATGCACTGGGTTCCCAGGGTTCGGCTATCCGCGAACTGTTTGCGTACGGACAGGCCCAGGCCACCAAGGTAGGCAAAGAAAATGTATTTGATTTCAGTATCGGCAATCCGACTGTACCGGCCCCTTCGTGCATCCGGGAATCGATTGAACATATCCTGGCTACACGGGAATCAGCCGCTATCCACGGCTATACGGCCGCTGCCGGGGATCTGGCCGTTCGCAAAGGACTGGCAGACTATATGAATCAGACCTATGATGCCGGCGTTGGGGCCGATAATTTCTACATGACCTGCGGGGCTGCAGCATCACTGACCATTTCTCTTAAAGCTATCGTCGAAGATCCTGATGATGAAATCATCGTCGTCGCACCTTTCTTCCCGGAATATACAGTCTTTATTGCCAATGCTGGCGCCAAAAAAGTCATGCTGCCTCCTGATACGGATCACTTCCAGATTAAACTGGACGAACTGGAAGCTGCTATCACCCCCCATACGCGGGCTCTCATCGTCAACTCGCCGAATAACCCGGCAGGTACGGTCTATTCGCGGGAAACGATGGAAAAAGTGGCAGCCATCCTGACTAAGAAGAGTGCCGAAATCGGCCATACCATCTACCTTATTTCCGATGAACCGTACCGGGAAATCACCTACGACGGTCTGGAAATCCTCTATATGCCGGCTATTTATCCCGATACGCTCGTATGCTATTCGTACAGCAAATCCCTGAGCCTTCCCGGCGAACGTATCGGCTACATCCTCGTACCGGATTCTGTATCGGACAAAGACGTGTATCCTGCCGTCTGTGGAGCCGGCCGGTCCATGGGCTTCGTCTGCGCGCCTCATCTCTTCCAGGATGTCGTCCTCCAGTGCCTGGGCAAGACCAGCGATATGAGCATCTACGATGACAATCGCAAGCTCCTGTACAATGGCCTGAAAGATATGGGTTATGATTGCGTCTATCCCCAGGGGGCCTTCTATCTCTTCGTCAAATCACCGGAACCGGATGCCAAGGCATTTTCCGACAAGGCCAAGGCCCTGAACCTGCTCATCGTACCGGCAGACAGCTTCGGTTGCCCGGGTTACGTCCGCGTCTCTTACTGCGTCGAAGCTGATATGATCCACCGCAGCTTTGCCGCCTTCCAGAAGCTCATCGACCAGTATAAATAATGGTGGCGCCGATGGGCCGGGAATTTTGAAATTTTCTTAAAGGAGTCTTACTCTTGAATCCATTCGAAATATATCAGGAAAAACTGCACACTCCCGAAGAGGCAGTGCATCTCGTCCAGTCCGGCGACTGGGTCGATTATAGCCAGACCTGTTCCTTTCCGGCGGCTCTCGATGCGGCTCTGGCGGCACGGCGGGATGAGCTCACTGACGTGAAGGTGCGCCACGCCATATCGATGCGCCCTGTCCAGATAGTAGAACAGGACCCGCAGCGGCAGGCCTTTACATACAACCTCTGGCACTGCTCGGGACTGGATCGTAAGTATATCGATACGGGACGGGCTTTCTTCTCGCCTATGATGTTCCGCTTCTGCGGCTCCTATTACAGCCGCGGCCAGGCGCCGGTCAACGTGGCCATGGTGACCGTATCGCCTATGGACCGCTATGGCAATTTCAGCTATGGCCTGACTAACTGCTGTATGCAGGAAATGCTCGATGCGGCTGACCGGATTATCCTGGAAGTCAATCCCCATATGCCTTTTATATACGGTATGGCCGATGATCACATCAATATCCGCGACGTCGATGCTGTCGTTGAAAATGATCAGCCTCTGAGCGAAGCCCCAAGCCGGGGAGCCAGTGAACTGGATAAGCAGATTGCCGCCCAGATTTTTCCCTTCATCCACGATGGAGACACGCTGCAGCTCGGCATCGGCGGTATGCCCAATGCCCTGGGGTCGCTCATTGCCGGGTCAGACCTCAGGGACCTGGGCATGCATACAGAACTCATGAGCGATGGCTACCTCGACCTGTATAAGGCCGGCAAGATCACCAATAAGCGTAAGACCCTGCAGAAGGGAAAGGGCGTATTTTCCATCTGCAGCGGATCGAAGGAACTCTATGAGTTCCTCGACCACAATATTGACATTCTGTCGGCGCCCATGCATTATGTCAACGACCCGGAAACGATTCGTCAGCTGGACCATTTCGTTTCCATCAATGGCTGCATTGCCTGCGACCTCTACGGCCAGGTCAGCTCCGAATCGGCGGGGACGCGGCAGATCAGTGGGACCGGCGGCCAGCTTGATTTCGTCACCGGTGCCTATACGGCAGAACACGGCCGGACCTTCCTGGCCATGGCGTCGAGCCGGGTGGACAAGAAAGGCGTCCGCCATTCCAATATCGTACCATGCTTTACCGGCGGTGACATCATCACGACGCCGCGGGCACAGACCATGTACATCGTCACCGAATACGGGGCGGTCAATCTGGCCGGACTTACGACGTGGCAACGGGCAGAAAAACTGATCGGTATCGCTCATCCCGATTTCCGGGACGAACTCATCAAAGCCGCAGAACAACAGAAAATCTGGAGGAACAGTAACAAGAAATGAAATTTATCGTAGAAGACCGCATTTTTGAAAACGTACCTGATTTATATATCGGTGTCGTCGCCGTTAAAGGCGTAGATAACAGCAAATCCTATCCGCAGATTGAAGCCATGCTGGACGAATCCATCGCTGCAGCACAGCAGAAATTCGACGGTGTCAAAGTCAAGACATCGCCGGACATCGTGCCCTATCGCGAAGCGTTCCGCACGCTGGGCCTCAACCCAAACCGCTTCCCCTGCTCTGTCGAAGCCATGTTCAACCGCATCAGCAAAGGCAAGGGGATGCCCCATATCAATCCGCTGGTGGACCTGAACAATGCCCTGTCATTGAAGTATACCATCCCCATGGGGACCCATGACCTGGGCCGGTCGCCGGAAGATATGGAAATGCGTTACGCCCGGGAAGGCGACCATTTCCTGCCTTTCGGGGAAACGGAAGAAGAAGCGCCCGGTGAAGACGAAGTCGTCTACGCCGTCGGCCATGAAGTCCGCACGCGCCGCTGGACCTGGCGCCAGAGCGAACACGGAAAAATCACGGCTGATACGAGCTATGTGTTCTTCCCTATCGACGGATTCGTCGATTTCAATAAAGACCGGGTTGATGCGGTCATCGCCGAACTGTCGGACATCCTGAAAAACGTCTTCGGATGCCCTGTCGTAAGCGGCGTCGTCACCAAAGACCATCCGTCTGTTGATGTGACCTTATAATTTGTCCATTTAGATAGGACGGCCAGCAGAATGCCTGTCAGAGGCCTGCTGGCCACTTTTTTTGTCAAAGAGAGCAAAGAAATTTTACATATTATGGTATGGAGCGGCGGGAATACAAACCAGAAAGAGGATACTACTCCCGATTGTGTCGGTTTTATATTTTGGCATAACTGTTTCATATACTTGAAATGTACATAGCATTACCTGATATACGATTGCGCCGCCTGCTTCCTGTGTGCGCAAGTCTGCCCGGTCAGAGCTATCGTTACAAAAGAATGGTAAACCCATAGAAAAATGACTCCTGTCATGGTACTCTTATAGGCAGGAGTTATTTTTTTACTGGGAGGTAAGGCTGTATGGATAATGAACAACGGAAACGAATCTGGCAGCGGTTCATGGAAGACGGGACCCTGGACCCGCGCCTGCCGCCTCTTGTCGCCCGGTCATGGCAGGAATGCCGGTGCCGCGGTGTCGATCCCTGGCGGCGCAGCAGTACGACCGCCGATCCGGGGAAATGGCAGCAGATCCTGCAGCGCAGCCGTCTCCTTCTGCAGACGGCTGGTCCCATCATGCAGTCCGTCCATGAAATTATCCGCGATTCCCATTTCCTGCTGGCACTGACCGATGAAGAAGGCTATGTCCTGTCTACCATCGGTGATGATGCCATCCTGGCCCGTTCAGAAAATATCCTCTTCCGCCGGGGCTCGGTGTGGCGCAACGATCAGGTAGGGACTAATGCGCCGGGCATCGCCCTGGAATATAATCAGCCCGTCCAGCTCATCGGTGCCGAACATTACTGTGCCGACCAGCACGGCTGGACCTGCTCGGCTGCCCCTATCCACGGCGTAGACGGAGCGGTCATCGGCAGCCTCGACTTATCGGGCAGTGCCGGAGCCGCCCATCCTCATACGCTGGCACTGGTCGTAGCCTGCGCGTTCAGTATCGAACGGACGCTCATCAGCTACCATCAGAGTCATTTCATGCGGGCTGCTGCTAACGGTATCCGCGAATCGATTCTGCTGCTGAATGACAAACTGGAACTGCGCTGGGCCAATGCCACGGCCCAGCGGGAACTGGGCTTGTCCCAGGCCCGTCTGGCCGGACTCGACTTCCATCAGGTTATGCCCCAGGTCGATTGGGACATGACCGATGATGCCCACCGCCATGCCCCGCTGTATATTGATGACCTGCGCGTCGTCCTGCCCGGAAATGTACGCCGGTTCAGTGCGACCATCTCCAAGACTGCCGACGCGACAGGCCGGACCTATACGGTTATCCTGCGACGGCAGGAACACCTCTTCCGTTCAGTCAACCGCGTGTCGGGCAATCAGGCCGCCTATACCTTTGGCGATATCTATGCGGCCGATCCCCTGATGAAACAGGTCATCGACCGGGCGCGCCAGTATGCCCGCTATGATGGCAGCGTCCTCATCGAAGGCGAAAGCGGTACGGGCAAAGAACTGTTTGCCCAGGCCATCCACTCGGGCAGCAGCCGGGCTGACGGCCCCTTTGTCGCCGTCAACTGTGCTTCCCTGCCGCGGGATCTCATGGAAAGCGAACTGTTCGGTTATGAAAAAGGCGCCTTTACCGGAGCTCTCCGGGAGGGAAATCCGGGAAAATTCGAGCTGGCCGACCATGGCACCCTGTTTCTCGACGAAATCGGGGAAATGCCTATCGAATTCCAGGCCAAACTGCTGCGTGCCGTAGAGACATTGCGCATCCGCCGTATCGGCGGTAAAGAAGAGAAAAAACTGGATGTACGGGTCATCGCCGCGACAAACCGCCATCTCGAACAGGAAGTAGGACGGGGAGCCTTCCGGGGCGATCTCTACTACCGGCTCAACGTCCTGCGTCTCGACATCCCGCCCCTGCGCCAGCGGCCCGGCGATATCGCCTGTTGTACAGACCGGTTCCTGGCCCGGTTTAACAAACGATATCCCAGCCGGCAGCGCCACCTGGCTCCCGATGCCATGCCGGCGCTTTTGGCCTATGACTGGCCTGGTAACGTGCGGGAATTGCAGAATGCCCTGGAACGAGCCTTTTATACCAGCAGTGGCCCGGCTATTACGGCATCAGACTTTCATCTGCCTTCATCACAGCATGATGCCCTATCGCCATCGTCTCCCCTTTCTCCGGAATCTCCGGCGGAAGCTGCTTCGTATGAACGAGCCGAATGCCTGCACTATCTCGAAGAAGCCCGGGGCTGCGTCGAACAGGCGGCGTCTGCCATGGGCGTCAGCCGGGCCACCTTTTACCGCCTGTGCCGTCACTATGGCATCGTGCCGAAACAGATTCGCCGGCAATTTCACTAAGTATCAAAAATCTCATTTATATCAAAATATATCACTGGTTTCTTGAGAAAAATAAGAATAATGAGACAAAATAACCTCGCAGGGTTCGCGTATTCACCTGACGAGGTTTTTTTGCAGACTCTTCAACGCCGCCAATAGGGCATCCTTCCGGGATATGGCAGACAGATGGCTCCTGATTTCTTTATTTGGCATAGAGATTCCATATAAATAAGCAAAATCTGGTATTACCTATGTTAAAAGGAGGAACAACTTATTATGGCAAATAAGATTACATTGAATGAAACATCGTATTTTGGCAAAGGTGCCATTAACGAAATCGTAACAGAAGTCAAAAACCGCGGCTGCCAGCATGTCGTCGTCATCACCGACAAGGACCTCATGAAATTTAAAGTAGCGACGAAAATCACAGACCTGTTCGATGGGGCCGGCATTGCCTATACCGTTTACGATCATATCAAACCGAACCCGACCATCCAGAATGTACAGGAAGGCGTCGAATTCTGCAAGCAGGCTAAAGCCGATATTATCGTAGCCGTCGGCGGCGGTGCTGCCATGGATACATCCAAGGCCATTGCCATCATCCTCACCAATCCGGAATTTGCCGACGTACGCAGCCTCGAAGGGGCATCGCCGACGAAAAACAAATGTCTGCCCATCATTGCCGTTTCTACGACCAGCGGCACGGCAGCCGAAGTAACCATCAACTACGTCATTACTGACCCGGAAAAACACCGTAAATTCGTCTGCTGTGACCCCCACGATATCCCTATCGTAGCCGTCATCGACCCTGATATGGTCGCATCGATGCCGAAGAAACTCTGTGCCGCTACTGGCATGGACGCTCTCGTACACGCTATCGAAGGCTATATTACAAAGAACGCCTGGGAAATGACCGATATGATGCATCTCAAAGCCATTGAAATCATCAGCAAATGGCTTCGTAAATCCGTCGAAGGCGACATGAAAGCCCGTGAAGAAATGGCCCTCGGCCAGTATATCGCCGGCATGGGATTCTCCAACGTCGGCCTCGGCATCGATCACTCCATGGCCCATCCCCTCAGTGCCTTCTATGACATTCCTCACGGTGTAGCCTGCGCTATCCTCCTGGCACCGGTCCTCACCTTCAATGCTGAAGCAACGGGCGAACGCTACCGTGAAGTAGCCCGTGCCATGGGCGTCGCCGGTGTCGATGACATGAGCCAGGAAGAATACCGCAAGGCTGCTATCGATGCCTGCCAGAAACTGGCCGATGATGTCGGAATTCCCCGTAAATTATCTGACCTGGGCGTACAGGAAAAAGACATCGACTTCCTTGCCGACTCTGCCATGGCCGATGCTTGCACACCGGGCAATCCTCGTGATGTAGAAAAATCCCAGATCGTCGCTCTCTACAAATCCATTCTTTAATGAATCAGCTAAAAAAACCGCCCTGCATGTATCGCGTGCAGGGCGGTTTTTGACTGTCATTTCTTCATCTTGTTGAATACGGTCTGGCGGGAGACGTTCAGGAGTCTGGCTATGTCTGTCTGGGTATAGCCTTTGTCGGATAATTCCTGTATGAGGATTTGTTCGATGGCCGTTTCCAGGTTTTTCATATTGAGGGACAGGGAACCCGTATCAAGGAGCTGCGGTGTCTGTTCTTCCTCTGTCGTGTCGAACAGGTATTGGTAGGACGAATCACCGGTATCGCCATAGATATGGTATCGCAGGGCTACGCTGTACAGTTCCCGGATATTTCCCCACCAGTGATGATGGGTGAGTATTTTTTTCAGTGCTTGTGGGACTGGGACTGAGGTACCGGAAATGGTGTTGAGGAAATAGGAAAACAGGTACGGAATATCCGATGGCCTGTCGTTGAGGGATGGCAGGGTCAGGCGCAGGGTGTTGATGCGGAAGAAGAGGTCGCGCCGGAATGTTCCCTTGCGGACCGACTGGATGATATCGGCATTGCTGGCTGAGATGATGCGGATGTCGAGGGGAATGACGTAGTCTGACCCCAGGCGCATGACCTGTTTGGTTTCCAGGACGCGCAGCAGTTTGGACTGGATGTCCTGAGGCATGCTGTTGATTTCATCGAGGAAAATCGTGCCATTGTGGGCGATTTCAAAGAGGCCGGCCTTGCCTTCTTTGCGAGCTCCCGTAAAGGTACCTCCTACGTATCCGAACAGTTCACTTTCGAGGATATCCGGTGGCAGGGCGGCACAGTTGATGGCGACGAAGGGGCCGTTGCGCCGGGGACTGGCGTTGTGGATGCTCTGGGCAAAGAGTTCTTTGCCGGTGCCGCTTTCCCCTTGTATGAGGATAGGTGCATTGTAAGAGGCCATGGTGGCAGCACGACGGATCAGCGTCTGCAGGGCCGGGTCGGTCGTCTTGATATCGGAGAAATGATGGCTGGCCGTGAGGCCTGTCCGGGAGAGTTTGTAACGGATATTTTTTTCCATCCGCTGCAGTTCGGTCACGTCACGCAGAGTGAGGATATACTGTTTTTCCTTATCCATGAGGAATACGTCCGAATTGGCTACCAGGGTATAAGGCGGCCGCTGGATGATTTTTTCTTTGAACGATGGCTGGCTCCCCTCCTGCCAGTCCGGGAAAATATCGCGTATGTTCCGCGTATTGGGCGGCAGGGACAGGAAAGCCCGGGCCTGACGGTTGATATGAGAAATGACGCCTCCTGTGGAATACAGGATGATGCCGTCGGTCACGTGGGACAGGATGGAGGCCAGGAGAGAAAGCTGGCGGCGGTCTTTCTTATTGAAGGCAATGAGTTCCAGGGCATACTGGTATACGGACAGGATGGTCGATTCGCTGGGCCGGATGGGATAAATCGGCATGGGGCTGTTCCGGGCAATCTGGGGCAGCAGAGTGCAGCCGACGATGGCCGTATCGGGCGTCACCGGCAGGCTTTGCACCATTTTCAGCAGTTTGTGGTAAGTCGGTTCGATCCCGTAGGGAGGATGGACGATGAGGCGCTGGCGTACATCCGGCGGGCAGGCGTTGATATTGAAGATGAAATGTTTATTCAGGAACAAATGGATTTTCTGGCAGTGGATATCCCGGAGAGTATACAGGACATCATTTGTCGAGCTGTACAGGCAGAGAATGGGGACTTCGTCGATGGCATTGGACAATATCTGATAGGACCCGCTGTTGGTGATGATGACCCGGGCTCCTTTGCGGATCATAGCGCGGGCCTGGTCCGGCAGACGGGGGAAATCGATGATTTCAATCCTGATGGCGACGTGATGCGTATTGAAGCTCTCCTGATAGGACCACAAGGTCTGTTCTATCATGCGTTCCTGCACGGTATCGGCGATTAAAAAATAGATGGTATCCATAGTCGCCCTCCTTTTCTTTGTACCAGTGTATACCGGAATGGGATGTCTGTAAATGCCAGATGTAAAAGACGACAAAAATATTTAACATTCCGTACAAATACCAGATTGGCCGGATGGTGACAAAGCGCATTTGCAGGGCATTTTGCCAGCTATAGTATCTGGCACGGTTATTCCATGTACAGTAGTGTAATGCAGTCATTTAGTTTACGTTCTAAAAAGGACGGGAGGTCTATACATGAAAAAATTACTTTCTGGTAATGAAGCGATTGCCCGCGGGCTCTATGAAGCAGGCGTCAGCTTTGCATCAGCTTACCCGGGTACGCCGAGTACAGAAATCCTGGAAAACGTAGCCAGGTACGATGAAATCTACTCCGAATGGGCACCGAATGAAAAGGTTGCCGTCGAAGCGGCTATCGGGGCATCCATGGGCGGTGTCCGGTCATTTGCAGCGATGAAGATGGTCGGCCTCAACGTAGCGGCTGATCCGATGTTTACTTTTGCCTATCAGGGAATCAACGGCGGCATGGCCTTCGTCAATGCCGATGACCCGGGCATGCATTCCTCACAGAACGAACAGGATAACCGCCGCTATGCCAAGGCCATGAAAATTTGTATGCTCGAACCGGCTGATTCACAGGAATGTCTCGATATGACCCGGGCAGCTTATGAAATCAGCGAAAAATACGGATCGCCGGTCATGATCCGCCTGACGACCCGGGTGGACCATTCCAAGAGCCTGGTCGAACTGGGTGAACGGAAGGAAGTCCCGGCTGTTCCCTATGTCAAACAACGGGACCGCCTCGATGATGTGCCGGCCGTTTCCAAGCAGCGCCGCTATGTCATTGAAGAACGGGAAAAACAGCTGAAGGAATATTCGGAAAATTCTCCTTTCAACTATGAAGAAATGCACGATACGAAAATCGGGATCGTCGCATCCGGCGTGGCTTATATGTATGCCAAAGAAGTGCTGGGAGACAAGGCGTCGTACCTGAAAATCGGCTTTTCCTATCCTCTGCCGATTGAAAAAATCCGTGCTTTTTCCAAAAAAGTAGATACATTGTATGTCGTCGAAGAACTGGATCCGGTCATGGAAGAACAGATAAAAGCGGCCGGCATCGACTGTCACGGCAAGGATGTCATCCCAAATATTGATGAACTCAATCCCAATATCGTGGCTACGGGCATCCTGGGTAAGGGTTTCCCCAGCAAGACTGTTCCCGATGGCCTGTTTGTCCCCCGTCCGCCTGCTCTTTGTGCTGGCTGTCCTCACCGGGGATTCTTCTATGAACTGGGCAAGCGCAAAGATACGGTCATGGTCGGCGATATCGGCTGTTATGCCCTGGGCGGGTCGGAACCGCTCAATGCCAAGGATCTAGGTGGCTGCATGGGCAGTGCCTTCTCTATCGGCCACGGCATGAGCCACGCCTTCTCCAAGAGCGGCCAGCAGAAACGGGTCGTCGCCTGCATGGGCGATTCTACCTTTTTCCATACGGGCATCAATTCTCTCACGGAAGTATCGTACAATAAATCCAATACAATCTGCGTCATTCTAGATAACCGGATTACCGGCATGACCGGGCACCAGGACAACCCCGGTTCGGGCTACAATATCAAAGGCGAACCGACGACGCTCATCGATGTGGAACGGGTCGTCCACGCCTTGGGACTGAAGAACGTCCGCACGGTCAATCCCAACAACCTGGCCGATATGAAAGCAACCCTCGATTGGGCCTATTCTCTGGAAAATGAACCGGTAGTCATCATCACCAGATGGCCGTGTGTACTCAAGAAATTCTCCCAGGAAGATGCGGAAGAATTCAATCTGGATCATACGCCATGCGTCGTCGATGAAGAAAAATGCATCGGCTGCAAGAAGTGCATGACCACAGGCTGTCCGGCACTGCGCTTCAATCTGAAAGATAAGAAATCGGAAATCGTCGAAAGCGACTGCGTTGGCTGCCGCGTATGCGCACAGGTCTGCCCGGTCAAGGCTATCAGCAGAAAGGGGTATAAATAATGAGTGATGTAACGAATGTACTGCTCGTCGGTGTCGGCGGACAAGGAACTATTCTGGCCAGTAAAATCCTGACCATGGGTCTCATAGAAAACGGATATGATGTAAAAATGTCGGAAGTACATGGCATGAGCCAGCGTGGCGGCAGCGTCAGCACCCAGGTCCGCTTCGGGAAAAAGGTCTACTCTCCGATTATCGGGGAAGGCATGGCAGATATCCTCGTCGCCTTTGAAGAAATGGAAGCGGCCCGCTATGCCAAATTCCTGAAACCCGATGGCAAGATGGTCATCAACCGGCTCTGCATCCCGTCCCTGCCGGTCCTCTCCGGTCAGGTTGCCTATCCGGAACACATTATTGAATCATTGAAAAAAGATTTCCCTGTACTCGACCTCGATGCTACCCGCATTGCTACGGAAATCGGCAATCCCAAGAGTGCCAACGTCGTACTCCTGGGGGCTCTCGTCCAGGCACTGGGCCTGACCAATCTGGACTGGTCGGACTTCATTTCCCGTACGGTCAAACCGAAATTCGTCGATATCAATCTCAAGGCCTTCCAGAAAGGCCGCGAAGCCGTCGCAGGCGGGGAAAGATAGTGACCAGTAATTAGTTTGCAGGGAAAATAATCCGGCAGTGTCAGATCAGAGACAGGGGCTGTACCCCAATGGCTGAAAAGCTCATTAGGGTACAGCCCCGTTTTACGCGCAGAAACGGCAAAGCCCTACTGACCACCAGCCGTTAGCTGCTGACTGCTAACGGCTGGCCTTCCCCGGCCAGCGGTCTTTCCTCTGCAAACTCGGGACTGCAAACTATCTTTTTCCGGACCTTGTGCTATGATATAGGGGAACATGGTATAAAGGAGTGATATATAATGGAAGATATACGGAAACAGATTGCTGTCTATATAGATGGGCACCGCGACGCCATGATAGATTTCTGGCGGCAGCTGGTACAGATAGAAAGCGGTTCAGCCAATAAGGCCGGTGTCGATGCCGTGGCGCACCGGGTACAGGAAGAACTGGATACGATTGGGGCCCATACGGAAATCCACGAAATGAAACGGGCCGGCAATATGCTCGTGTCGGTCCTGAATGAAGACGTACCGGAAGCCCCGGTTCTCCTCTTGGGACACATGGATACGGTATTCCCTGATGGTACCGTAGCAGCCCGGCCGTTTACCCTGCGGGATGGCAAGGCCTATGGTCCCGGTGTCCTCGATATGAAAGGCGGCGTAACCATTGCCGTATTTGCCATGAAAGCATTGAAAGAAGCGGGCTGGGCCAAACGACCGGTCCGCCTCGTCCTGGCCGGTGATGAAGAGGTAGGCCACTGCGATTCTGACTGCGACCAGCAGATCATGGAACAAGCCCGGGGAGCCGTAGCTGCCTTTAACTGCGAAAGCGGCCGCCTGGGAAATGAAGTCGTCGTCCAGCGTAAAGGGGCACTGACCTATCGCATGGATGTCACCGGTATTGCGGCTCATGCAGGAAATGAACCGGAAAAAGGCCGCAGTGCTATCCTGGAAGTGGCTCACAAGGTCATTGCTATCCAGAATCTGACGGATTGGCAGCAGGGAACGACCTATAATGTAGGTGTCATTTCCGGCGGTACCGTAGCCAATGCCGTCCCGGATACGGCATCTATCCTCATCGATGTCCGCTATCTCAAAAAAGAGTATGTCCCCGATATTGAAGCGAAATTGCAGGATGTAGCACATACGAACTATGTTGATGGGACAAAGACATCTCTGACGCGGCTTTCGTGCTGCATTCCCATGGAACGAATGGCCGGGACTGATGGTCTGCTGGCCAAAGTCCAGGAGGCTTATGCGTCTTTCGGTATGCCCCGCCCCAGCGGTATCATCGTCGGTGGCGGATCTGACTCGGCCTATACCGTAGCTGCCGGCGTACCGACTATCTGTGCCATGGGGGTTGAAGGCAGTCGTCATCACAGTCCGGAAGAATACGCCTGCGTAGAATCCCTGTATGCCCGCGCCAAAGCCCTGGCATACGTCGTGACCATGGTATGATGATGTAGTGTACATAAGGGAAAAAACGACATTTCAACACACACCTTAATACACCCTAACGCACGTGTGCGTTAAACGTCTGTTAAGGTGCATCAGGTAAAAGCGATGGGTTCCTGATTATTCATGGAATAGCCGTCGTTATGTGGATCATCCAGTTCGGAAAGGGTGATGTCTTCTTTTGTTTTCAGTGGTTTGATGAGGCCCGGCGGATTGTGGAGGGACAAGGTCTTACCTTTGCCGGACAGAATCCAGAATACTTTATAGCCTCCCGGTTTGACTTCCAGACGCTCTTCTCCCTGTCCGTCGGTAAAATAGATGAGCAGATCGATTTTATGTTTATTGGCATAGGCAAAGACCGGGGAAAAGGCCGTTCCACCCCGATAGGGATAGCGTTCCTGCAAGTCGCGGACAGAACGGACGTGATAGACTTTTTTTATCTGATCATCGCATTCGATGACCGTGATTTCTACGCGCTGGGTCTGGACGATATGCAATACTTCTTCCATGGCCTGATGGAACTCGGCATCACTGATGCTGCCGCTCACGTCGAGGGCGACGAGGATGCGCGCCTTATAATGATGGAGTTCTCCCCGCAGGTCGAGGCGGTACGGCTGGCGGCGGCTGAGCCGGGCCGTCGTGTGTTTGGTGCCGCACGACAACGTGCCGGCCATGCGGCGCAGGTACCAGTCCCAGGGCAGGGCCGGGTTTTCGCTTTTGATAGCGGCGATGGCACTGCTGAGATGAGATGGCAGATTGCCCTTATCGGCTTCGTCGAGATACTTTTCCGTAAATTTGACCATGGTCTGCGGATCGGAGGCGTCTGCCGTTTCCCACAAATCGTGGGCGTGGGCCGGGTCGAACTGGGGCTTGTCCGAATCGGTGACCTGGTCGGTCGTAGTCGTCTGGCTCTTTTTCTTCCATTCGAGGCCATGCTGGATTTGTTCGGCGTAATTTTCCAGTGTATCGTATGGCGTCAGATAGAGCTGATATTGGCCGTTGATGCGTTCAATTGTCACGCCGTCAGCCGGGACCGGGTCGAGGTACGTGTTGACGATGGCATCCATGGCCAGGTTGAGGGCTAGTTTGCTGTACGAACTGCGAAGGTCCCGGGCGCGCAGGAGATGGCGGAATACGATGTGCAGGATTTCGTGACGGATGGAACTGAGCATCTGGTCCGGTGTCTGTTCCAGAAACAGGAAGGGCTGGAAAAAAAGAATGTATTTCGTACCCCGGAAAGTGACGCCCGTCGGAGCCCGCAAGGTCAGGTCAATTTCTTTCCCCATCTGGAAAAAGAAATAGCCGAAGAAATTGTCTTCATCTTCCATGAGAGCCAGACTGAGGCGGCTGATAAACGAAAAAAAGGCATCTTTTAATGGCGCCGTAAGTTCCGTAGCCCGGTCTTTGGGGTCAGGTAGAAAATAATAATCGTTGGCCCAGATTTCCAGACGTCTGCGCAGGGTGAATGCCTGGTCTGCCAGTGTTGTATCCATTACGATTCCTCCCGGTTCTGTTTAAAACGAAGCCGTTCATCGACGGCAATCTGTTTAGCCCGGCGGCTGCCATGGTGGTAGATGAGACGAAGTACGCCGGCTGGTGTCCAGTGATAGAGCTGCTTCAGGCAGTGGCAGCCGATGAGGTTGCGGACGTATTTTTCCGGTACATCAGTCCGGGCGAGGACCTGGCTGAGTACAGACCGGCATTCGTCTTCGCTGATGTGGATGGACGGTGGCAGCGTGGCCAGTACAGACACGTTGATGCCCAGGAAATGCAAGGCCTGGTCGTGGGTCAGATGCATGACAAAGCGCAGTGTCCGTGCATCGCTGCCAATGGCCTGATCGGCAGCTTCTACCGTGGGAGACTCCATGTAGCGCAACGCTTCCGGATTCTGTCGTACGGCAGCCAGCTGCACAGCTGGCGTGGGGTCCTTGATATACTGCAGTGCTTCCCAGTTTTTTTCGATAGCGGCCAGTTGCAGTTCTTCGCTGGGATTTTTTGCGTAGCGGATAGCCCAGGCCGACTGTTTCAGTGCCAGACGGACCAGCGATTCTGGCGGATTCTTGATATAACTCAGATTATACCAGTTGGCTTTGATGGCCTTTTCGGCCAGTCCCGGAATGGGCTGGCGGATATAGCGGATAGCTTCAGGCTTATTGGCGATGGCGGCCTCTTGGATGGAGGCATCGGGCTGATCTATATACTGTATCATGAGGCCGTTTCCTTCTACAGCGGCCATCTGCAGGCGCTGCGACGGATGGTCGATGTGCCGGATCGTCAGCGGATTGATTTTGATGAGTTCTAAATATTTTTCTTCGTCCATAATGTACCTGTCTGTAAAATAAAGATTTCATGCAGTACTATTATTGTACGAGGATTCTCCCTGTATTTCAAATACTTGGACCATCTTTTTGAAGTTCTGTTGTGCATAGTGGTTATGGCATATGGATATATACGAAACGTCAAATATATGTAAAAAAATATATACATCATAAGCCACTATTTTGTCCGGAACGGCCGGAAACCGCTGTATACAGCCTTTTTTATTTTGGCATTATAATTTCATATACAATACCAAATACAAAAACGCATATTTCATATCTCATATAATCAAGAGGGGGGGATAGCAAACAGGAAGGGAAAAAGGGCATAATGGAATCAATCAGTGATTGTATTATGCCCGGATTGGTGAACGTACGGAAATACCGGATTAGTGAATACGAGGAGGATCCTGATATGGGAGCAGATATTATTTCTATTATATTTTTTATTGTAGCTATCGTGCTGGCTTTTATCCGTAAGATAAATATCGGTATTGTGGCATTGGCACTGGCAGTCCCCTGCACAATGCTGATCGGGCTGCCGGGCAAAGAAATCATTGCCGGTGTCAATGGGAATTTATTCATTACCCTGGTCGGCATTACTCTTTTGTTTTCTATCGTCAATGATACGGGGGCTCTCGGTCTGCTGGCATACAAAATAGTCGCCGTTGCCGGACGGCGGTTATGGCTCATCCCGATTCTATTATTTGTCGCCGGAGGCATTATTACCGGTGCCGGCCCGGGCGGCATTCCTGTGTTGGCCATTATGATTCCCATGGGCATTGCCGTCGGTATACGGGTCGGCTATAATCCGGTCATGTTGTCTCTCATCGGCATCTGCGGTATGACCGGCGGCCGGTTCTCCCCGATTACGCCGGAAACGGCCATTATTTTCAGTGCCTTGGAAAATACGGGAATCAGCAGTGCCAGTGCCGTGCCGGCTATTATTGTCAATGTGACGCTGTTCAATGCTGTAGTGGCCATTCTGCTATTCATCGCCTTTAAAGGATACAAAGTAAAAGCGCCGGAACAGATGGAAAGTGACGAAGAAGGAACAAAAAGCTTTACGACAAAGCAGTGGATTTCTTTCGGCGGCATTATCGCTATGCTGGCCCTGATCATTTTTGCAAAGGTCAACGTCGGGCTGGCGGCACTGATTGTATCGGCTGTCCTCCTGTTATGTCATATTGCCGATGATGGCAAGTGTATCAAATCCGTTCCTTGGGGGACTATCCTCATGGTCCTCGGTGTAGGCGCGCTGCTCCATATCGTGGCCAAAACGGGTGGCATTGCCCTCCTAACGCAGATCTTGGCCGGCATGATGTCGCCATCGACGGCGTCTACCTTCATGGCTTTGTCGGCTGGCCTGCTGAGTTTCGTCAGTTCGGCCCTGGGTGTCGTCTATCCGACGATGATGCCTATGAGCGTCGGCATTGCCCAGCAGATTGGCGGCGTCAATCCCGTGGCCCTCATGTCAGCCGTCGCAGCCGGTGGCTCCTGCAGCGGTATTTCTCCTATGTCCACGGGCGGTGCCATGATCATTGCTATCATGGCTGTAGAATTGAAGGATAAATTTACCAAAGAACAGCAGAATAAAGTATTCGTCCAGCTTCTCGTCATTGCCGGAGCCAACCTGCTGGTACTGATGATCTGTGCGTTCTTGTTCTTTGATATTATTGCCAATATACTCTGTCCTCTTTAAAAGCAGATAGACTACATAAACAGAGACGGAACCCCAATGAGCTTTTCAGCCATTTTGGTTCCGTCTTTTTAGTCTGCCGGCACGCTTTATTTCAGGTGGTTGAATAAAGTCTGGCGGGTGATGTTGAGCATGGAAGCAACTTCGGTTTTCGTATACCCCTGTTCCAGCAGGTCGTTGATGACCAGCTGCTGGAAGGTATGCTGGGCCTTTTTCATATCCAGTTTGAACGTCCGCGGGTCGATGAGGTGGGCCCGCTTTTTGTGATTTGTCTGGTCAAAGAGATAATCATAGGAAGGCGAATCGGGTTTCCCATAAATATAATACCGCAAAGCTGTACTGCGTATTTCCCGGATATTGCCCCACCAGTGATGGTCCTGTAATGCCTGGCGGAGCGGTTCCGGAAGGGCAGATTTTTTTACGGTGTGCCCGGCGAATTCCGACAGGAAATGGAGAAAGAGGTAGACAATATCGGCAGGCCGTTCGTCGAGAGACGGCAGGGTAAGAGTCAGGGTGTTCAGGCGGAAGTATAGATCCTTGCGGAACGCGCCCTCGTTGATTTTTTCGATGATATCCGTATTAGTGGCGGAAATGATGCGGATATCGAGGGGAATGACATAGTCCGAGCCGATGCGCATGACCTGTTTCGTTTCCAGGACACGCAGGAGCTTGGACTGGATAGCTGGCGACATGCTGTTGATTTCATCGAGGAAAATCGTTCCACCGTGGGCCAGCTCGAATAATCCCGCTTTGCCTTCCTTACGGGCCCCGGTAAAAGCGCCGCTTTCATAGCCGAAGAGTTCGCTCTCCAGCAGTTCCGGTGGCAGGGCGGCGCAGTTGACGGCGACGAAAGGACCGCTGCGGCGGGGACTGGCATTGTGGATGCTCTGGGCGAAAAGTTCCTTGCCGGTGCCGCTTTCTCCCTGGATGAGGATTGGTGCGTCATAGGCGGCCATCGTCTCTGCCGTTGCCTTGAGGGCTTTCATTTTTGCATCCGCCGTCAGGATATCAGCGAAATGATGCACTGCCGTCAGACCTGTTTTGGAGAGTTTATAGCGGATATTCTTTTCCATTTTTTGCAGCTGCGTGACATCACGGATGCTCAGGATGTACCGGGTCTGCTTGTCGATAGAAAAGGGTGAGGAATTCAGTACGAGCGTATAAGGTGGTTTTTCTACGATTGTATTGGAATAGGAATAGGCATGGCTTCCCTGCTGCCTGGGGAGAATGGTTTCCATAGACGGCGTATCTTCCCTGATCTTCAGGAATAGCCGGGCCTGTTTGTTAATATGGGAAATAGTGCCTTCGGCATCGTACATGATGATGCCTTCATCGACGTGGGACAATACAGAGGAGAGCAAAGATAACTGCTGCCGTTCCCGCTTATTGAACGAGGCCAGGTCGTGGGCATACTGATACAGTGAAAAGATGGTCGGATTGCTGGGCATGATAGTAAATATGGGCAGAGGAATGTTGGTGATGCGTGGCAGGATAGCTGTGCCGACGATAGCAATATCGGGACCGACATCGAGACTGTCCACCAGATGTTCCAGATCTGGCCGGTCTTTATAGGTATATATTTCCGTTTTGCTCCGTAATTCCGGCGGACACATAGAACTTTCGAAGATGACACTGGAATTCAGGAGAAGATAAATTTTTTTATACTTCCGTGCCTGTTCCAAGGCGTACATAATATCATAGGTCGAAATGTACAGACGCAGGACCGGGACCTCCCGGATGACAGGAGCTAGTTCCTGATAGGTGCCGCCGCTGGCGATGAGAACTTGTGCCCCTTCTTTTATCATATCCCGGGCCTGCCGGAAGATATGATTGAAATCGAGTATGGCTACGTCAATGGGCATACTGTCCGGTTCTTTCGTGTGATTCCATAAGGCTTGTTCGATTTTATTTTTCATGACCTGGTCAGTGGCCAGGAAGCAGATTTTTTCCAATATCCTCACCTCGCTTTCAGTGTACGGGAAAATAGGGATAATGTCAAATTAATGTAAAAAAATATATACGCCGCTTGCAGTTCATCCCGCACATACACCGCTAGATCCCTATATATGGCTAATTTCATATTTGGCATTGAAATTTCATATATACTGGCGAATGAAATGCTCATAAGACTGATTGTATAAAAAGAAAGGAAAAGGTGAAAGACATGACTGAAGGATTATTGGAAGGTATCCGCGTTCTCGATTTTACAGGTTTCCTGGCTGGTCCCTACTGCGGGATGTTCCTGGCTGATATGGGAGCCGATGTCATCAAAGTAGAAAATTTACTGACCAAAGGCGAATTCTGCCGCTATGCACGGCCACTGGAAGAAAAGACAGGCCGCAGTATGTATTTTGGCAATCTGAACAGGAACAAACGCGGTTTTGCCGTCAATCTGAAATCAGAAGATGGGAAAAAGGCCTTTGCTGAATTGGTCAAATCGGCCGACGTGCTTCTAGAAAATATGCGTCCCGGCGTTATCAAAAAATTAGGGTTCGGCTACGAAGAATGTAAAGCCCTGAATCCGCGCATCATATTTGCTTCCATTTCCGGCTTTGGCCAGTACGGCCCCTATTCTTCCCGTCCGGGATATGATCTCATCGCCCAGGCTATGGGCGGCTCCATGAGCATTACCGGATGGCCCGGTTCGGAACCGACCCGTGCCGGCATGGCAATCGGCGACATGATGGCCGGCATGAATTGCTGTATGGGCATCCTGGCATCGCTGATTAAGCGGCAGAAGACCGGCGTAGGCCAGAAAATCGATGTAGCTCTTGTCGATTCCATCGTCTCCGGCCTGGAAGCCAAATGCATGCAGTATCTGTATACCGGCAAAGTTCCCGAAAAGACGGGTAATAAATACATTTCTTCCGCTCCTTACGATTCCTTTAAAGCAAAGGATGCCTATTTCGTACTGGCCAGCGGGACGGACAAGCATTTTGAACACCTCTCGGCAGCCATGGGCATGCCTGAACTGGCACAGAATCCGTTGTACAAGAATACGGAACTGCGCAAAAAGAATGCCGATTCCCTGAAAAAAATCATCGAAGACTGGGCCAGCGATAAGACGAGCCGGGAAGTCGTCGATATCATCCTCGGTGCAGGCGTTCCGGCCGGCCCGATTTATGATATTGCCGACGTATGCAATGATAAGAATATCGTTGAAGCCAGAGATATGCTGGTCAAGGTTCCTGACAAAAAAGCCGGCGAATTTACCGTCCTGGGCAATCCTATCAAGATGGATACCTATCCCTGCACATACCGCAAATCGGCTCCGGACCTCGGTGAAGACGATGTAGATATCATGAAGGAACTTGGCTTTTCGGATGAACAGATTGCGGCTATGCAGGCCGATGGCGCTATTAAATAGGAGGAAGAATCATGGGTAAAAAGATAACCGTCGTAGAAGTCTGCCCCCGCGATGGCTGGCAGAATCATAAAGTTCCCATTCCGACGGAAACAAAAGTCAAATATATCAAAGAAATGATCGATTACGGTGCCACTATGTTCGATCTCGTCTCCTTCGTCAGCCCTAAGTGGGTCCCGCAGATGAAGGATGCGGCAGAAGTCCTGCAGGAAAGTAAGAAGTATGCGAAAGAATTAGGAAAAGATATCGAATTCATGGCTTTGACACTGAATGGCAAAGGCATTGAAAATGCTCTCAAGGCCGGTGCGACGAGCGTCCAGTTTGTCATTTCTGCCAGCGAAGAACACAATAAACGCAATGCCAACCGGACCATAGAAGAATCACTGGAAAACTTCAAGGCTATGGCATCCCAGGTCAAAGGAGTAAAGATGACCCTGGCACTGGCCTGCGGTCTCGGGTCTCCTTTCGGTGATGACGTACCGGCGGACCGGATCAAATATCTGTGTGAAGAAGCCTTTAAGGTCGGCGTCACCCGCATTGGCCTCGGCGATACGGCAGGTATTTCCAATCCGGCCCATACAAAAGAAATTATCCGCGCCCTGAAGTCAATCTGTGATATCAGTCAGATCGATATCCATCTCCATGATGCGTACGGCATGGGCCTGGCCAATGCTTACGCAGCTGTCGAAGAAGGCGTAACCTCTCTCGATGCAGCTGCCGGCGGCCTGGGCGGCTGCCCCTTCGTGCCCGGGGCCAAAGGTAATATCGCAACAGAAGATCTGGTGCATATGCTGCAGGCCTTAGGATATGATACAGGATATGATCTGGATAAGGTCTTGTCCACCGTCCGCTCTATGTGCGACGAAATCCAGGCTGTTCCGACGAGCAGTCTCATCCAGGCACGCAAGTGTCATCAGGGATAATTTTTCCAATATGTCTATTTACAGGAGGTAACAGAATGAAACAGTTAATGACGGGGAATGAAGCCATTGCCCGGGGGTTATATGAAGCCGGCGTGTCTTTTGCTTCTGCCTATCCTGGTACGCCCAGCACAGAAATCCTGGAAAACGTAGCGAAATACGACGGTATTTCTTCCGAATGGGCGCCAAATGAAAAAGTAGCCATGGAAGCAGCTATCGGCGCTTCTATCGGTGGTGTCCGCTCTTTTGCAGCTATGAAGATGGTAGGTCTCAACGTGGCCGCCGATCCGCTCTTTACCTTTGCTTATCTGGCTATCAACGGTGGTCTTGTCTTTGTTTCCGCCGATGATCCGGGCATGCATTCGTCCCAGAACGAACAGGATAACCGCAACTATGCCAAATTTGCCAAGATTGCTATGCTGGAACCGTCCGACTCCCAGGAAGCTAAGGATATGGTTGCCGAAGCATATAAAATCAGCGAAACTTATGGTACGCCGGTCATGCTGCGCATGACGACCCGTGTCGATCATTCTAAGAGCCTCGTGGAATTGGGTGAACGCGTTCCCTTCAAAGCGGTTCCCTATGTCAAACAGCGTGATAAGATGGATCCCGTGCCGGCTATTTCTAAAGTACGACGCTTCGTTGTCGAAGAACGGGAACAGAAACTGAAAGAATACAGCGAACAGACGCCGCTCAATTTTGAAGAAATGCACGATACAAAAATCGGTATCATTACAGCCGGTGTATCTTACAACTATTGTAAAGAAGTATTTGGCGACAATGCATCGTACCTGAAATTGGGCTTTTCCTATCCACTGCCCATGAATAAAATCCGTGCCTTTGCCGATAAAGTCGATACGCTGTATGTCGTCGAAGAACTGGATCCGTTCATGGAAGAACAAATCCAGCGCGCCGGCATTTCCTGCCATGGGAAAGACGTCATTCCTAATATCGATGAATTGAACCCGAACATCATTGCTGAAGCGATTCTCCATAAAGGACAAGAAGGGGTCACCGTTTCCGATGACTTATTTGTCCCCCGTCCGCCTGCGCTCTGTGCCGGCTGTCCCCACCGCGGTTTCTTCTATGAACTGGCTAAACGTAAAGATACGGTCATGGTCGGCGATATCGGCTGCTATGCCCTGGGCGGTGCTGAACCGCTCAATGCCAAAGATATGGCTCTTTGCATGGGCAGTGCCTTCTCTCTGGGCCACGGCATGGTCAAAGCCTTTGCTGACAGTGGCCAGCAGAAACGGGTCGTAGCCGTCATGGGAGATTCGACTTTCTTCCATACGGGTATCAATGCCCTTACAGAAGTATCGTATAATAAATCCAATACGATCTGTGTCATCCTCGATAACCGCATTACGGGCATGACCGGTCATCAGGAAAATCCTGGGACGGGCTATACCATTAAAGGCGAACCGACAACGCTCATCGATGTAGAACGAGTCGTCCATGCACTCGGCATCCGCAACGTCCGCACGGTTGATCCGAATAACCTGGCCGACATGAAAGCAACCCTTGATTGGGCGTATTCCATCGAAAAAGAACCGGTCGTCATCATTACCAAGTGGCCCTGCGTACTCAAAAAATACTCTCACGAAGATGCAGAAGAATTCAATCTCGATAAGACGCCTTGCATCATTGATGAAGAAAAGTGCATTGGCTGCAAGAAGTGCCTGACCACAGGCTGCCCGGCATTGCGCTTCAATCTGAAGGATAAGAAATCAGAAATCGTAGAATCGGACTGTGTCGGTTGCAAAGTCTGTATGCAAGTCTGCCCAGTCAAAGCCATCAGCAGAAAGGGGTATAAATAATGAGTGATGTAAAAAGTGTTCTTCTCGTCGGTGTCGGCGGTCAGGGAACGATTCTGGCCAGCAAAATCCTGACCATGGGGCTTATCGAAAATGGATATGATGTAAAAATGTCGGAAGTACACGGCATGAGCCAGCGGGGCGGCAGCGTCAGCACCCAGGTCCGCTTCGGCAAGAAAGTCTATTCTCCTATCATCGGGGAAGGGACGGCAGATCTCCTCGTCTCCTTTGAAGAAATGGAAGCGGCCCGCTATGCCAAGTATTTGAAGAAAGATGGCAAAATCGTCGTCAATACCTACCGGATTCCGTCGATGCCTATTTTGTCCGGGTCCCGGACCTATCCGGAACACATCGTTGAAAGTCTCTCTGAACAGGTGCCGACCATGAGTCTGGACGCTACAAAGATTGCTACCGATCTGGGTAATCCTAAAAGTGCCAATGTCGTCCTTCTGGGGGCACTCATCAAGGCAATCGGCATGACCGACATTGATTGGAAAGCCATTATTGCCAAGGCTGTCAAACCGAAATTCATCGAAGTCAACCAGAAAGCCTTCGATGCTGGATTTGCCGCTGTTTAATCCGTATACGGGAAGTAAGATGTAACGCAGCAGATGGGTCCTGCTTTCCCGGCAGTATGGACATAGATATAGGTGTATGAAATAAAGGGCTCCGCCTGCCATGAGAGGCGGAGCCCTTTGCTGTTCTTGGATATCTATTGGGTGGAGAGATAACAGATGACCGGAAATATGCTATAGTAATATTCAGAGAATACCAGGCGGGACAGGAGTGATGGAAATGTTGATTCTAATAACGTTATTTGTTTTGGGGTTCCTATTGGGACTGACCGGGGCTGGCGGAGCTGGTGTGGTCATTGCCGTGCTGACGGCCGCCTTTGGCGTGCCCATTCATCTGGCTCTGGGGACGAGTCTCAGTGCCATGACTTTTACGACCTTATCCGGGGCGGTCAGTCATTTCCGTGAAGGAAATGTCCGCATCCGCACCGGAGCTGCTGTCGGTGTATTCGGTGCAGCCGGCGCGTTTACCGGTGCTAAAATCGCGGCTATGATTCCGGCGGCTGATTTGCACTGGTTCACTGGTGGCATGATGCTCCTCTCTATGGCACTCATGTACTTGCGCCTCTATCATCCCCAGTCCGGGCCGTTTGCCTATGTGGGCACGACTGAACTAGAGGGTGGCTCCCGATTCTGGCTGACCGCAGTGCCGGCCGGATTCATCGTCGGTTGTCTGTCCGGCACGTTCGGCATTGGGGCGACGCCCTTCATCCAGCTCGTGCTGCTCATCTTATTTGGGCTGCCCCTTCCCGTAGCTATTGGCACGACGATGATGGTCATCCTGCCCATTGCCGTGTTTGGCGGTCTGGGTTATCTGCTGGAAGGCAATCTCGATTTCACCTTGTTCATCCAGGTCGTTGCCGGCCTCATGACCGGGGCCTACATAGGAGCTAAATTTACCCGGCGCATTCCCCAGAAGGTTTTGAAAGTCGTCATGACCATCATTCCCGGTATCGGGGCATTGGTGCTCTTTTTAGAATAATGTCAGCAGTCCCATGATAAAAACCAGAGTGGGACTGCTTTTTTTTGCCATCTATCATGGTATAATTATTTCATACAGGTAAAAGGACGTGATAGTATGGCAAAGATAGCACTTAAACTGGAACAGAAAACAAAATTGTCCCAGATACAGCGGCTGACCATTCAGATGCTGACCCTTCATTCACAAGATTTGACCGATTTCCTCCATGAACAGGTGACCGATAATCCCCTCCTCGATATCCGGTATAAAGATGTCCGTTCCAGCAGCGGAGACGGCAAGGAAAAACCCATTGACAATATCAAGAACCGCGGGGATTCACTGGAAACGGGGCTCATGAAACAACTGCGGGTACAAAACGTTTCGAAACCGGTTATGCTGGCTGCCGGCCTTATCATCCGCTCCCTTGATGAAAAAGGTTTCTTTGCCGGTGATCTTGACCTTCTGGGCCAGGATTATGCCCTGTCGCTGGAAGATATGGAAAAAGGACTGGCTCTGGTGCAATCCTTTGATCCGCCGGGCATCGGGGCCCGGTCTATCTGTGAAGCCCTGCTTATCCAGACCCGGCGCCATGACGATGCCCCGCCGCGGACGGAAGAACTCCTGCAGGACCATTATCAGGAATTCCTCACGGGGAAATGGCAGAAGCTGCAGAAAGAAATGGAACTCAGCAATACGGATCTTCAGGCTATACGGGATTTTCTGAAGACGCTGGCTCTGCAGCCTGCCGGACAGGCTGAGACGGAAACGGAGTTCGTCCGCCCCGATGTAGAAATCTATACCGATGAATCGGGCCATCTGGCGGTCCGTTCTCTGGAAGAACTGCCGGAAGTGTTTTTCCGTGAAGACCTTTATAAGGAATATGAAGAACAAGGCGACAAAAAGACACGGACCTATATCCACAAGGCACGGAGGGCTTTCCTCGACCTCCAGTCGGCTCTGGCCTATCGCTGGCAGTCTATTTTTACGGTCATGGATTGTATCATACGCCATCAGGAGGGTCATTTCCTCTATGGCGATACGCTGCAGCCCCTGCGCCAGAAAGATATAGCTGTCGAAACGGGACTAAGCACGGCGACAGTGAGCCGTGTCTGTCATGGCAGATATGTTCTCTTTGACCGCCGGACCTATGCCATACAGGATTTCTTTGCCCAGTCCTACCGGAGAGACAGCGGGGCTGAAGGGGAAATTTCTGATCAGGCTATCCGGCAGAAAATGGCTGAGCTGATTAAGGAAGAAGATGCAGCTCACCCCTATTCCGATCAGGAACTGGCCGATCGATTTGCCGCCGCCGATATCCATATTGCCCGCCGGACGATAACGAAATTCCGCCTGAAGATGCGTATCCCCAACAGCAGTATCCGCCGGAGACTGAAGAATGGATGATTGTGAAAAAAATAATTAACAGATAATCATTATTTTTTATTGACAAGTAGACTTTTTTAGTATACAATTAACTTGTAATAAAAAATGATTATTCACTAGTAAACAGATTCCACTTAAAAACATCAATACATCACATTAAATACATACATTTCGTTCCCGTCAAAGGAGGACACTATTATGAAACATGTAGAATTTTATCGCAACAATATAGATGGTAAAGTATTAGTACTCACGGGGGGACAAGCTCCGGACAGCGTTATCTATGATGGTCAGGAACTGACTCACCTCGTCGCTGGCTCTATCGATGCGGCACAGGAAAAACACGTACCGTCTTTCCAGAAAATTGATGGACACCTGGAGGTCCACGTTGGATCCGTTACCCATCCTATGGAAGAAAAGCATTACATCGAATGGATTGCCCTGGTTGATGACAGCGGCGTCCACTTCCACTACCTGAAGCCGGGTGATGAACCGAAAGCTTTGTTTGAAACAGGCGATGCCGGTGAAATTTACGCCTACTGCAATCTCCATGGCCTGTGGAAGGAAAGTTTTGAAACGGGCGATGCCGACGTTCTCGATGGCGCTGCCTGCTCTCCTGAATTCGGCGGCTGCCGGATCCATGAATTATAATAGGAGGCCCTGATCATGAGCATATACGATTACACCGTCAAGGATATCCGGGGCAATGACGTGCCCTTGAGCCAGTATAAGGGCAGTGTCCTCCTCATCGTCAATACGGCCAGCAAATGCGGTTTTACGCCGCAATATGACGGCCTGGAAGCTTTATATCAGAAATATAAAGATAAAGGTCTGGTCATTCTCGGCTTTCCTTCTAACCAGTTTCTCGAACAGGAACCGGCTGATAATGACAGCATTGAAAGCTTCTGCCGCATCAACCATGGCGTGACATTCCCCTTATTTGCCAAAGTAGACGTACGTGGCGGACAGGCTATTCCTCTCTATCAGTACCTGACGGAAGCAGCACCCTTTGCCGGTTATGAACTGGATAAAGAAAGCGGCCGCCTTATCAAACAGGTCGTCGCCCAGTATTATCCGGAAAATGCCGATGGCAACGGCGTAAAATGGAATTTTACGAAATTCCTCGTCAGCCGCGACGGCTCACAGGTTCAGCGATTTGAACCGAGCACGACACCGGAAGAACTCGATCCGGTCATTGCCAAAGCTCTTTCCTAAAGCACTTCCACCTATCATTACACCTCTTCCCTTCTAAAGATAATACCTCTTCCATTCTAACGATACGTACGTTACACACATCAGAAACAGGCAGCCCCATGAAGCGGATTAAACTTCATGGGGCTGCTTGTTCATTTTGCTATCATAGTACAACTCTTTGCCAGGGAAGTAAAAAATATATTTTTTAACAAAATCCCTTGACAATAGCAACGCGATTTGGTATTATAATTAAGCGTTCCGATGAACGCACCTGATAAAAAGCCCGGTATTCAATACATAAAATAATGTGTTGACAAGCTAGTGTGAATGTGGTAAAATACCTTTTGTCATGCGGAAGTAGCTCAGTGGTAGAG
>NZ_DGRS01000061.1:0-47294 GCF_002391155.1 Megasphaera sp. UBA4382
CTGGCCGCCGAACTGGGCTTTACCACCGAGCGGCTGCTGTGTAACCAGAGAGTACGGGCCGGTCGAACGGGCATGGATTTTATCATCGACGAGGTGATGCAGTTTGAGGAAGTATGTGTACCCGACCGTGACACGGCGGTCCATCGGTTCCCCTGTACGGCCATCATAGAGGATGGATTTCCCATCTTCCGGAAGACCGGTCAATTTCAGAGCTTCAAAGACATCTTCTGCATGGGCACCATCAAATACCGGCGTAGCAATGTGGATACCGGCTTTATCCGGTTTCGGCATGCCATATTTATCATAATCATATCCAACAGCCCGGAGTTTGCTTTCCAGTGTCGGATCCATTGCTTTAATCTGTAATCCCAGTTCATGCATAGCCCAGCCCAGATGAGTTTCCAATACCTGACCGATATTCATTCGGGACGGTACGCCCAACGGATTCAACACAATCTGTACCGGCGTACCATCCGGCAGGAACGGCATATCTTCCTGGCGCATAACGCGGGAAACGACACCTTTATTACCATGACGGCCGGACATCTTATCCCCTTCATGGATTTTACGTTTCTGGGCAATGTATACACGGACGAGACGGTTGACGCCCGGCGGCAGTTCATCATTATTTTCACGGGAGAAAATACGGACATCGACAATTTTACCGGATTCACCATGAGGCACACGCAGCGATGTATCACGGACTTCCCGTTCTTTATCACCGAAAATAGCGCGCAGGAGCCGTTCTTCCGGAGTCAGTTCCGTTTCTCCCTTTGGCGTGACCTTGCCTACCAGGACATCCCCGGGGAATACGTCGGCACCGACCATGATGATGCCGTCTTCGTCAAGGTTCTTCGTGCTGTCTTCGCTGACATTCGGTATTTCGCGGGTAATTTCTTCAGATCCCAGTTTCGTATCGCGGGCATCGCATTCGTATTCTTCGATGTGGATGGATGTATATAAATCGTTTTTCGGTAAATCTTCACTCAATAGGACAGCATCTTCGTAGTTATAGCCTTCCCAAGGCATGTATGCGACGAGGATGTTATAGCCGAGGGCCAGTTCGCCACCATCGGTAGCCATGCCATCAGCCAGCACCTGGCCTTCTTCCACATGTTCGCCTTTATACACAAGAGGACGCTGGTTGATACATGTACTCTGGTTGGAACGGACAAACTTGATCAGGCGGTATGTATCTTCTGTACCGCTGTCAGTGCTGACGATAATTTCATCACCTGTAACACGTTTGATGACGCCGGCATGTTTAGCCAGGATGCAGACGCCGGAGTCGCAGGCCGCCTTATATTCCATGCCGGTGCCGACAAGCGGAGCCTGGGTTCGGAGAAGAGGCACAGCCTGACGCTGCATGTTAGCACCCATGAGGGCACGGTTGGCATCGTCGTTTTCCAGGAATGGAATCATAGAGGTACCGACAGATACGACTTCCTTAGGTGATACGTCCATGAAATCGACCCGTTCAGCACGGAATTCACGGGTATCTTCCCCATGACGGCAGGCGACACGTTCGTGTACGAAATGACCGTCTTCTGTCAGCGGTTCGTTAGCCTGGGCAATGATATATTGTTCTTCTTCATCAGCCGTGATGTAGTGTACATCGTTGGTAACGACGTGGGTTTCCTTATCCACGCGGCGGTACGGTGCTTCGATAAAGCCGAATTCATTGACCTTGCCAAAGCAGGCCAAAGAAGAAATCAGACCGATATTCGGACCTTCAGGCGTTTCTACCGGACACATACGGCCGTAATGGGAATGATGAACGTCGCGGACTTCAAACCCGGCGCGTTCACGGGATAAACCACCAGGGCCAAGGGCACTAAGACGGCGTTTATGTGTCAGTTCGGCCAGAGGATTGGTCTGGTCCATGAACTGGGATAACTGGCTGGAACCAAAGAATTCTTTAATAGCAGCTACGACAGGCCGGATATTGATTAATACCTGCGGCGTGATCTGTTCCGAATCCTGGATAGTCATACGTTCACGGACAACCCGTTCCATACGGGTCAGGCCGATGCGGAACTGATTCTGCAGTAATTCTCCGACGCAGCGCAGGCGACGGTTGCCCAGATGGTCAATATCATCGACGTTGCCAAAGCCATCCATCAGATTGAGGAGATAATCGATGTTGGCAATAATGTCTTCCTTCGTAATCGTGCGGTGTTCATATGGCAAGTTGCTGTTATTGCAGATAATCTTGTAGACAGAACCATCCGCTTTTTCAACAAAAGCGATGGCCAGTCCGTCTCCGGAAAATACACCGCTTTCCTTGATTTTCTGTACTTCAGCGTCGCCAATTTCCGTTTTTGCCGGTATGACGACTTCCCCTGTTTCCGGATTGACAATCGGTTCATGCAGAGTCAGTCCGAACAGGCGGCGCTGCCATCCCAGTTTCTTGCCAGCCTTATAGCGGCCTACGCGGGCCATATCATAGCGGCGGGAATCAAAGAAGAGTCCTTCAAAAAGATTGCGGGCGCTTTCTACCGTAGGTGGTTCACCAGGACGCAGTTTTTTATAAATTTCTACAAGGGCTTCATCCTGTGATTCGGTCGTATCCTTTTCGAAAGTGGCTTTGAGGCGCTTATCATCATAGAAAAGGTCGAGAATATCCGCATTGGTAGACCAGCCCAGGGCCCGGATAAGTACCGTCACAGGGATTTTCCGGTTGCGGTCGATACGGGCATAGACAATATCATTGGCGTCCGTTTCCAGTTCAATCCAGGCACCGCGGTTCGGGATAACCGTCGAATTGTACAGACGGATACCCATGGGGTCGATTTCACGGCCATAATACACACCTGGTGAGCGGACGAGCTGGCTGACTATAACACGTTCTGCACCGTTAATAATAAACGTACCTGTATCAGTAATCAGCGGGAAGTCTCCCATGAATACTTCCTGGTCTTTGATTTCGCCGGTCACATGGTTGACGAGACGGATCTGGACGCGGAGCGGTGCGGCATAGGTCGTATCCCGTTCCTTGCATTCACGGATATCGTACTTCGGTTCCCCTAATTTAAAATCTTCAAAAGATAAGGATAAATTCCCCGCAGCGTCTTCAATCGGCGAAATATCCCTGAATATGTCTTTGAGTCCCTTTTCTAAAAACCATTCGTAGGATTTAATCTGTAAATCCAGCAAATGCGGCATCTTCAAGACTTCGTTGATTTTCGCATACGTATAGCGGGTCCTTTTCCCAACTTGTACAGGTTTGAACATGCTGTTACTTCACCCCTTATAAAAACTAAATCACCAATGAATGTGTGTGAAACTTGCGAAAAGCGACAAAAAAGCAAGGCTCCATATCAAGAATAGATTGAACCTTGCTTAATTTTTGTTAACCGGAAGCAGTTCCTCCATGTATCTCACAAATAGCATACTCGCAAATTGAACATTTTGCAATGAGTTATTATAGCACATGGAGTCGCTTCCGTCAATATATAATTTTATTTATTTACTGATTTTAGCCAGTGTATATTTTTTCTTGCCTTTACGGACGACGACATATTTACCATTGGAATTCTTATGTGGCCGTACGATTTCGTCAAGGCTGGTCACTTTGATACCGTTGATTGTTACAGCACCATTAGTGATATCTTCACGGGCCTGCCGTTTGGACGAATAAATAGTAGAATCGACCAGCCAGTTAACCACATCTTTTTCTTCATCCGTCACATCGACGGTCGGCATTTTACCAAAGGCCTGTTCCAGTTCATGTTCTGTAAGGTCAGCAATGCTGCCGTGATACAAGGCTTCTGTGATGTTCTGTGCTTCTTTGAGAGCCTGTTCACTATGTACGAACCGGGTGACTTCTTCTGCCAGACGGCGCTGGGCCAGGCGTTTTTCCGGTTCCTTTTCAACAGCTTCCGCCAAGGCATCGATTTCTTCCTTGCTGAGGAATGTAAAGTATTTGAGATACTTAACGACATCGGCATCGTCCTGATTGAGCCAGAACTGATAGAATTCAAAGGGAGATGTCTTTTCCGGATCCAGCCAGATAGCTCCACCGGCGGTCTTGCCAAATTTTGTTCCATCCGATTTGAGCATGAGAGGAATCGTCAGCGCATATACCGGCGTATTGCCGCCATGCATCTTGCGGATCATATCAATGCCGCCGGTGATATTGCCCCACTGGTCAGCACCGCCGACCTGGAGCTGCACGTCATATTTGCTGTACAGGTGTTCATAATCGACAGCCTGAAGAATCTGATAGGTAAATTCCGTAAACGAGATGCCCGCTTCCAGACGGCTGGCTACGACTTCCTTGGCAAGCATGACATTAATAGGGAATAACTTACCATAATCACGCAGGAAATCAAGGAGGCTGATCTGGGAAAGCCAATCGAAATTATTGACGAACGTAATATTTTCATCATCGCCAAAAAGATGAGTAAACTGTGCTTTCAACTTTTCCGCATTGTCATGGATTTTTTCCATGGTCTGCAGTTTGCGTTCCGTCTTACGGCCGCTGGGATCACCGATAGCACCGGTACCGCCGCCGATGACGATATAAGGATGATGCCCCTGAAGGGCAAACCGTTTCAGCATCATAAAAGGAATAAGATGTCCTATATGGAGACTATCGCCCGTAGGATCGACGCCGCAATACAGAGAGATTTTCTTTTCATCAGTCAATTTGCGGAGATTTTCTTCTTCTGTCATCTGATTGATGGCTCCACGCCAGGTCAGTTCGTCAATAATATTCATGAAATCGGCTCCTTATCTTCATAGGATTGTGTTCTAATTATTCATTATAGCCTACCCGGCCCGGTCCGTCAAACCCATTCCAATAGAAAAAGAAGGCGCCGCACAAAGATTCGTTTTATGCAGCAGCCTTCTTTATTCTCTGTTGACAGACAATCAATTATTTTGCCACGGGCTTCCGGCGAAGATGAACGGAAAAACCATGATACAATTCCTTGAAATATGCCAGGCGGACCCGTCCCTGGTCATCATAAAACAGACCATTATCAGCATATTCTACGCCACGGTGTTTGTAATATGCCATAGCCCGTTCCATATCGCGCGTGTCAATCCCGATATGCCCTTTTTCCCCAGGAAGAGTCTGATAGCATACTTCGACAACCGTACCGACAAAATAAGACACCCCGGGAATAGTGATTTTTTCCTGGTCCAGGAGTGCGCACAGACGATCCGTTACGTCTTCTGCCTCCGCCTGTGTCTTACAATGGATACCTGTATGACAAATTTCAAACCCCAGCAGATTATGTACAGCCTGACGGCAGGTCGCCGTAATGCCAGCCCAGTCTTTGTTCCGGACCATATCAGACGGTGTCATGAAACTGCCACCGACGGCGGCAACATTGGAAAGGTCAAGATATTCGGTCATATTTTCGAGATTGACTCCTCCCGTAGGCAGGAACTTCATATCACGAAATGGACCGGCCAGCGCCTTCAGCGTCTTCACGCCACCATATGCAGCAGCCGGGAAGAACTTGCAAACTTCAATTCCCATGCCATTTGCCGCTTCGATATCGGCTGGGCTGACCGTACCCGGAACGATATCTACGTGATTGTCGATACACCACTGGGTAACAGCCGGATTAAAGGCCGGTGTAACGATAAACTCTGCACCAGCTTTGACAGCGGCATCGGCCTGGGCAACGTTGTGCACCGTACCGGCACCGACGAGGAGTCCCGGCACATGCTGGCGCATAGCCCGGATTGCATCAAGGCAGGCATCAGTGCGGAATGTAACTTCAGCCACGGGCACTCCGCCATCGACCAGGGCCTGTCCAAACGAAACGGCATCTGCCGCATCGTCAATGACGACGAGTGGAACAAGTCCAATATCAAACATCATTTTCATGTTTTCACTAATCATATTATTTCCTCCTTATTTCGCACGTTCCTGAAATTCCTGCAACTGGCTGCGCGTAGGAAGGCCTTCATTATCACCGGCTACCTGAATTTGCAGAGCACCGATGGCCGCACCACGCCGTGCCGCATCATACAAAGACAACCCGTCCAGCAGGCCGCTTGTAAATCCTGCGGCAAATCCATCACCAGCCCCAACGGTATCGACAATATGATCGACGTGATAGCTGGGCACATAATGTGTTTCTTCTGCCGTGCAGACATAGACACCGTCACTGCCGCCAAGTTTGATGGCAACAGTTTTTACACCATGATCAAGATAGAACTGGCCGATAGACTTTTCATCAGCAAGTCCTGTAATCCGCAGTGCTTCACTCAGGCCGGGCAGTACGATATCGGCTTTGAGCGAAAACTTGCATACCGTATCACACATCGTCTGTTCATCCGGCCAGAGCATGGGCCGGAGATTCGTATCAAAGGATACGGGCACGCCATTTTGATGAGCTTCTTCCATGAGAAAAGCGATGGCTTGACGACAATTATCGGACAATGCCAGAGGAATTCCGGTCACGTGCAGAAGCTGCACGCCCTGCCAGTCGATACCGGCAAAATCCGCTGCAGTCAAATGAGTGAATGCCGTATTACGCCGGATATTGGCAACTTTCGGATCACCACAGGATACTTTCTCCTTCATCTGGAACCCCGTCATATACGCATCATCGACCTGTACGTACGTATCATGAATATGATTTTCCCGGAGGAAATTGCAGATACATGTCCCAAAAGGATCGTTTCCCACACGGGATACATAATAGGCATCAAACCCCAGGCGTGCCATGCCGACAATATAATTTAATTCCGCGCCGCAGACATGGCGTTCAAAATGTTTCACCTGGTCCAGCGGACCTTCACTTTCTGCAACGAGAAGCCCCATCGCTTCCCCGATGGTCAGGACTTTACCCATCCTAACAGCCTCCTTCATAACGGATATACTATTTATTTTTACTATAAATTCCTCTATTTATACTACCATGGCGACAGGGAAACATCAATTCTCCTGCCGCCATCAAAAACCAATATTTTTCTAACATACTAGAATTTATGTTATATTTTTGTTAGGAAGAAAAATTATTTTTTCAGCATTTCCCGGATATGAGCACGGACGCCAATCGTATCTATACGGCTCAGATGATCGGTCACAGCCTGAGAAAAGCCGGGAATCTCTGTCAAATCTTCGCCCCACCAGTCCATCTGCTTCAGGACTGCCGCAACATACGCTACATCAGGAAGTGCCGCATGAGAAGCGATAAATGCCAGTCTGTCCGCATCGTCACGGATAGGATATGTATCCCCACCGCGGTGTCCGATGAGACAATCATTTCCTTTGTCCTGCGAACGGTAAAAAGCCAGCAGAGCTGCCATGGAATAGGTCAGCCACTGCGGCAGTTGTCCCGTAGCACGCAGACTGTCTTTCAAAGATGGAAGAATGCGGGCTCTCCATTTTGCCGTCGAATTAAGGGAAATCGCCAGAAGTTCATGGTGGACAAAGGGATTTTCAAACCGTTCAAATACAGCATTGGCAAACGACCGCACATCATTCTGATTCATAGGAACCGTCGGAAGGATTTCGTTATAGACCGTCTGTTCCAGCGATAGGCGGATATCTTCGTCTGCCATACACTGGCCTACATAATCCAGACCAGCCAGATAGGCGCCAAGGACCATCGACGTATGTGCTCCGTTCAGGATTCGCACTTTCCGTTCCTTATACACCGTAATATCCGTCGTGAAAACTGCCTGAAAATAGGTCGAAGTAAAGGGCAGCCGTCTTTCCAGTCCCGGACTTTCAATAGCCCAGAGCGCAAAAGGTTCAGCTATATCCAGGAGTTCATCCGTGTAGCCCAGTTCTTTTTGAACCGCCTGTGCTGTTTGTTCGTCAGGATATCCTGTGACAATACGGTCTACGAGAGTATCCGTAAACTGGCAGGCCTTGTCTAGCCATTGCGAAAATGCAGACGGCAGATTCCAGAGTGCAGCATACTGATTGACACAGGCACGCAGGGTCCGGCCATTATGATCAATTAGTTCGACCGGCAGAATGACCAGTCCCTTATCTTCTGCTCCATTAAAATAGCGATAACGCGCATAAAGGAACTGAGTCAGCTTGGCCGGATACGTCCGGGGCGGCCGGTCTTCCAGCTTATCTCCGGGAGAAAAAACGATACCCCCATCGGTCGTATTGGACGTTATATATGCAAGCGTATCGAGTCTGGCCAACGCCATATAGGCATCATAATCAGCAATAGGGGACAGGACATCGTCAATGCAGGTGATGACCCGGTCGGATACGACTTTCCGGCCATTCTGCATTCCCTGGAGGCGTACTGTATAGAGATTCTGCTGCCGGGCAAACGATTCCGGCCGTCTGGCAGCCCGCGGCGTCACAATTACCACATTGCCATCAAAGCCCTGTTCTTCATTAGCTACATCAATGGCATAATCGACAAACGCCCGCATAAACCGTCCTTCCCCGAATTGCAGGACCCGGACCGGATGCCGGCTATGGGTAAAACAGGATTCAATAGATTTCATCATCTTCACCTTTCCTTCCCGATAAGAGAAAAACCCGGATACCGCCGGCAGGCAGCATCCGGATTTGTGTTTTGCATCAAATGACCAGTGATAATACGAGGACAATTGCCAGACCAACGACGGAGTTGGTAAGTTCCAGGAGCCCCCAGGTCTTGAATGTCTGTCCCATAGAAAGATTGAACGTTTCTTTCATCATCCAGAACGCTGCATCATTCGGCATCGTAATGGTATTGCTGCCCGCAGCCGTAGCCAGCATGAGCAGCGTCGGATCCACATGGAATACGGGGATCAGTGGAGCTACAATGCCGGCTGCAGTAATGGCTGAAACGGCGCCCTGCCCTGTAGCCCAGCGGATAATGACCGTAATGATCCAGGCCAGGATAAGCGGGGAAATAGAAAGTCCTGTAACAGCGGCAGCAATATGCTGTCCAACACCGGCATCGACAATGACCTGTTTGAATACGCCGCCGGCACCAATGATGAGGACCACCGTAGAAATACCTTTGATTGCATTAGTAATAGACGTAGACGTTTCATCTACCGTGCGGCCTGCACGGATACCGAATACATAAATAGCGACCAAAACTGCCGTAAGCAGGCTGACATTCGGGCTGCCAAAGAAGCCAAAAGCCGTAGCAAGGGCCGTTCCCTTGCCAGCCGTAGCTTCGACGATCGTATTGCCAATCATAAAAATAGCTGGCAGGAGGGGAATAATCAGGCAGACCAGAAACGGTGGCAGCTTGTATTGGCCGACAGCCACTTCGCTGAGATTCCCCAGTTTAGGTTCTGCATAGGTGTCGATTCCCTTGAGGAATTTTGGTAAAACAATACCAGCACAGATAATAGACGGAATAACGACGACCAGTCCCAGAAGATAGACCATGCCGCTGTCAGCACCAAAGGCGTCCACCAGGGCAACCGGGCCCGGTTGAGGTGGGAAAATGCTGTGTGCCTGGGCAACTGCTGCCAGAACCGGAATAATCAGGAACATATATGGAACCTTGGCTTCCTTGGCAATACTGACGACCAGCGGCACTACGACCATAAAAGCCACTTCAAAGAACATGGAAATACCAAAGATGACACCAACGATAAGGACGCCCCATTTCAACGTGCGGACACCACAATGCTTGACGATGGTATCGGCAATTTTTTTGGACGCCCCGCAGTCGGTCATGAGCTGGCCCAGAGCTGCCCCCAGGACGACGATAAGGCCGACGCCGCCAAGCGTACTGCCAGCCCCTTTACTAATCGTCTTGACCAGTGTACCGGCATCCATCCCTTCCATAAACGCAACAAAAATAGCCATTAAGAGCAACGTAATCATGCTGTGCAGCTTGACCTTTACGGTCAGGAACAACAGCATGGCAATGGCTACGACTACCCATAGCACAGGTAACCAGTGTTCCATAATAACCTCCTTTGGACAAGCCTGTCATTTTTCTTGTCCGTCTGCATAATAATGATAAATAAATACTAAAACTAAAATAGTAAAAGTATAACAGGCAAAAGCAACCCCTTACTGACAGGGAAACTGGAAAAACGATATGGCATTTCCATAACAGAGCCGGTGGATGAGCGACGCCAGCTGTGCTTCGTCATCAGGAAATTCCCCGCATTCCACTAGATTCCCCAGCCAGTCACAAAGAATACGCCGGAAATACTCATGACGCGGATACGATAAGAACGACCGGGAATCGGTCAGCATCCCCACCATATTACCTAATACGGTTTCTTCCGATACAATCGTCAGATAGTCGAGGAGCCCCTGTTTCGTATCGTTGAACCACCAGGGAACGCCCGGCTGGATACGGGACGCAATCCCTTCTTTGGGAAAAGATGCTCCCAGAACCGTAAGAGCCATCAAATCATACGGTGACGCTGAAAATAAAATAGTCTTCGGCAAACTGCCTTCCCGTTCCAGGTGATCCAGGAAGCGGGCTAATTTTTCAATATTGCAGCACCGGCCAATCGCATCGTACCCGGTATCAGCCCCGAAACGCCGGTACATATCGGTATAGACGTTGCGAAGAGCCCCCATATGGAGTTCCATGACCCATCCCCGGTGCCGGTATTCACCAGCCAGGAATAGGAGAAGGCCTGTAAGATACTGTTCCCGTTCATCTGAAGAGATAGTTTTATGACTCAGTCCTTTTTGGAAAATACGTTCCAGCGAAGCCGCCGGCACAGGCTGATAGACGACTTCATCCAGAGCGTGGTCGGCTGCCCGGCAGCCCATTTCAGCAAATACATCCATCCGCCGCTTCAATGCATCGCACATATCGGCAAACGTATGAATCGTCATATCTGCCGATTCCCCCAGCTGTTCCACATAAGAAGAAAAATCATCTCCTTCAATGTGCATCAGCCTGTCAGGGCGCATCGCCGGTACGACCCGGGCAGAATGGAACTGGCTATCGTGAAGCACCTGATGCCAATGAAGATCATCAGCCGGATCGTCTGTCGTGCACAGGACCCGTACCCGGGATTTTTGGAGAAGCCCCTGCACGCGCAGACTATCATCACATTCCAGTATTTCCTGACAATGATGGAAGATATCCGGAGCCGTCTGCTCTGATAATACCTGCCGGCAGCCAAAATAGCGCCGTAATTCCAGGTGACTCCAATGATACAGTGGATTGCCCGGCGCACGAGAAAGCGCTTTCGCATAAGCTGTGAATTTTTCTAAATCACTTTCCTCACCGGTCACATCCCGCTCAGGTATCCCGCAGGCCCTCATGAGCCGCCATTTGTAATGATCACCACCCAGCCAGGCTTCGGTAATACTGGAAAAGCGGTGATTTTCAGCGATATCCCGGGGAGAAATATGACAATGATAATCTACAATAGGTTCCGTTTCGGCATATCCATGATAGAGCTGCCGCGCCGTACGGGAATGGAGCAGGAAATCTTCCGTCATAAATTCTGTCATCGTCGTGCCACACCCTCTCTATTTTTGTGTAAGCGCTTACAATAATTTATTACATAGAGAAATGTAACATGCCTCCACCGGTCTGTCAATGTTCATGCGAAATAGATATAATTTATGTTTTTTATTAACTTAAACTCATCAAAACATCACTTTTTCACCAATTATATCCTGAAAAATCCGGTAGCAAAGCTTATTTCTTATGATACATGCACGCATTTTCCATCTAGTTAGTATAATGCAATGCTTCTGTATTTTTTGTGTAACCACTTTCACGATATGTATTTACTCTCTTTCTCATTTTATGCTATACTCAATGTAAATATAGGATTTTTCATGATGATAGAGAGGTTCTCCTATGTCGGATATGAACGTAACCATCTATGATATAGCAAAAAAATGTCATGTATCTATTGCCACCGTGTCGCGGGTCCTTAATGGCAACAGCCGGGTCAGCGAAAAAACGCGCCGCATCGTGCTGGATGCCATAAAGGACATGGGTTATACACCTAATCCGTTTGCCCGTGGTCTGGGTCTGGACTCTATGAAAATCGTCGGTGTTCTCTGTACCAGTCTGACCGATGCTTTTTTTGCCCGTGCCGTATCCCTCATCGAAGACGGAATGAGGCAGCACCACTTCGATATCATGCTCTCCTGCACAGGCCCCAATACAGGTCATAACAGCCCATATATCACCGGTCTGGTCAATAAGCATGTCGACGGCCTGATTACAGTAGGCACCGTCTTTTCTTCAGAGCCTGATATTGCAGCCCTTACTGCAGCTGCCGGCAAAATTCCGGTTCTCACCATCAACTGCGATTACCACCAGCCTGGCATTTATAGCATCGTTTGTAACGAAGCAGAAGGCATGCGGCGTCTTGTCCACACGCTTGCCAGACAACACTGCCGGCACATCGCCTATCTGTACGATGTCCGCACCTACAGCGGCCGTCATAAACTGCAGGGCCTGCGTCAGGGATTGAAAGAACTGGGCATAAAAGAAAATCCGGCACTCATCCAGCAAGTTTCTCTCAACCTGGAAGGTGCTGAAAAAGCGATTGAAAACCTTGTCTCCCGCAATGTTCCTTTCGATGCGATTGTCACATCAGAAGACATTCTTGCCGTCGGAGCACAAAGAGCTGCCCTGGAAAACGGCCGGTATGTACCAGTCATCGGCTGGAACAATTCCATCCTTGCCACCTGCGCCACTCCTACCCTGAGCAGTATCGACAACAGGCTGGACAGCCTGTGTGCCAGCGCCGTCCAGTCCATGACCCAGCTTCTCTCCGGACAGGATCAGCCTGTCCCTGTCCGCACAGAATTCAGTGCTATCCTTGTAGAACGGGAAAGCTTCCAGACAAAAAAAGAGTGAAACACTTCATTTTAAACGTGTCTCACTCTCTTAGCCTTTATATACCGGGGATGTAACAAAATGCTCTGTCAAAATCATTTTGTCACATCCTCGTTTTTCTATGCAGCCACACCTTATGGCTGTTTGCCAATATAGGCAAGGATTCCCCCATCAACATAAAGAATATGCCCATTTACAAAGTCGGAAGCATGCGAGGCCAGGAAAATAGCCGGTCCTTCCAAATCTTCCGTAGTCCCCCACCGGCCTGCCGGCGTCTTGGAAACAATGAAGGCATCAAAAGGGTGACGGGAACCATCAGACTGCCGCTGCCGGAGTGGGGCAGTCTGGGGCGTTGCAATATATCCCGGGCCAATGCCGTTGCACTGGATATTGGCTCCGCCAAATTCCGAACAGATATTACGGGTCAGCATCTTGAGACCGCCTTTGGCAGCCGCATAAGCCGATACCGTTTCCCGGCCCAGTTCGCTCATCATAGAGCAGATATTGATGATTTTTCCTTCACCTTTGGCAATCATGCCGGGGATAACCGCTTTGGATACGATGAACGGTGCGACGAGGTCGATATCGATGACCTGACGGAAATCCGCTTCATCCATATCACACATAGGAATCCGCTTGATGATGCCGGCATTATTGACGAGGATATCAATGGTCCCCAGGCTGGCGTCAATATCTGCTACCATATCCCGGACTTTCTCTGTATCTGTCACGTCACAAATATACCCCTGGGCCTCAATTCCTTCTTTTTCATAGGCAGTCATGGCCATGTCCAGATGTTCCTGGCTGCGGCAATTAAAGGCGATGCGGGCTCCAGCCCGGGCATAGGCTCTGGCAATGGCAAACCCTATGCCATATGACCCGCCAGTAACGAGAGCGACTTTTCCTTTCAGGGAAAACATATCCATATAACTCATGTCTATTTCCTCCTTATCGTACAGCATTTGTATAAAAGGCGGCAGCTTTCTCAATTTCGTCAAAATCTCTGCGGCGCACCCGGTCAGCACTGACCAGATTGCTGCCAATACCAAAGGAATCTACGCCAGCCGCCAGAAAATCTCCAATATTATGTTCCGATACGCCGCCAACAGCCGATAAGCGCAATTGGGATAAAGACGCTTTGACGGCTTTGAAATACGAAGGTCCCAGATTACCGGCCGGGAAAATTTTGACAATATCGGCCCCGGCTTCCCAGGCCGTTTCGGCTTCTGTCGGCGTATAAGCTCCAGGCAGTGAAATCAGGCCTTTCTGCTTAGTATACCGGATGACATCCGTATTCGTATTCGGTGAAATGATGAATTCGGCTCCGGCCTGTGCCGCATCTTCTACCTGCTCTACAGAAAGGACGGTACCGGCACCAATATGCATCCGGCCGCCAAACTGTTTTTGCAGGATAGCAATACTCCGCAGCGTATCCTTGCAGGCTTCTTCATCACCAGGCCGGTAGGTCACTTCGACAAAGCGCACGCCCCCGTGCTGCAGAGCTTCTACAGCTGGCACAATATCCTGACTGGCAACGCCGCGGATAATAGAAATAATTTTAGCATCCAGCATGTCTTGCAATAAACTCATGTCCATTCTCCTTTCCCTTAAAGCAGTCCGCGCAAACCTGCCAGATAAAGGGCGCCCCGGCCAGATAAGGCCTGTTGCTGTTCTTCTGCGGCCAGCACGACCTGATAACCATCTTTTTTCAGGATTGCCTCGTAGGCTTTTTGCATGACCGTATTACCGGCTACGACAAAGATGGCTTTTTCCAATCCGGCAAAAATCCGGCTTCTCTTCAGTGCCGTCATATCATCCGCCATGAGCAGCCCAAGGAGATAATTCTGCGCTTCCTGTGCCGTATAATGACAGAACATCCCAAGGATCCGCGTCATAAAAGCACCATGTAAAAGTCCCATCTGATAATAATCACTGACGCCCTTCCGGAATGGTCCTGCCAGAAATTCTGATGCAAATGACCGGTTCAGTGTATCGGCCAGTATGGTATCAAATGTCAGGGAATGAAGCAGTTCGCCATATAACGTTGTCAGGCATCCCTGTATACGCTGCTGTTCATCAATCATAACATATTTATTATGTGAGCCCGGCAGGACGAATACGGCTTTTCCCTCAGGAGCCGCTTGTGCCAATAGACCGGCCGCTTCTACTTCTTCGCCACGCATCATATCCATATCGATACTCTGATCCGGAGTGAGCGTTGCCGGATCACAGTTCCGTACACCGGGGACAAACCATAGTGGCTGCTGGCATATAGCAGGCAATTCTTTGACTACCATGGCCTGAGCCAGCCCTTCGAGACTGACTGGCGCTGTCACATGAGGAATATCGCACAGTCCCACATTACTCGTCAGCATTCCCGCTGCCAATACGATCGATATATCACCAGTTGCAACACCCGCCATGCGGGCCGCCTCAGCCAAAGTATCCCGGACAGCTTCCTGCAATCTCTGATTCGTCCCATCCATAGCCGTATTACGCACACCAACAGCCGCCTTTGCCTGTCCGGCAATGATGCCATCATGCCAGACAAAAACGCGGGTATTACTCGTCCCTCCATCAATCGTTGCAATATACATATCATCACCCTTTCTGCACCATACCACTACTTGCATTGTAGCATGGTACAACCAGACTTGTCCATGAAAGAAACGCATTTCTATCATATCTGATTTTCAAAAGAGCCGGCACAGGCATGTACCGGCTCTTTACAATCAAAACTTAAGAATTCATTTTATCCCAATCAATTTTACCCTCTTTGCTTGCTACAATAGCCGTGCAAACTGCATCTCCCCATATATTCATAGGCGTTCCTGTAATGTCCAGATAGAAGAATACTGCTGCAATCCAGGCAACAACTTCTGTCGGCAATCCGAACGCATTAACCAGAATGACGGCAATGGCCAGTCCACCACCTGGAACACCGGCACAACCTATCGAAAAGGCTATCCCCATGATAACAAAAAGGAAAAGCTGCCCAATAGTAGGTGCAGTTCCTACAGCATACATCCCTAACATGATATATAGAGGGATTTCAATCCCCATTGAATCCATATTAAATGTAACTCCCAGGGGAAGGCCAAAGTCTGTCATTTCCTTATCGACTCCCATTTCTTTGACACAACGGAGGTTTACAGGCAGAGTAGCCGCCGAACTGGTCGTTGTAAAAGCGGTAATCAGCGCAGGAAACATTTTTCTGGTAAAGCGGAATGGATTAATTTTGCCAATAACATACAAAAGCAGGAAATATACGATAGCTACCTGCAGAACAAAGGCAATGCTGTAAGCCGCCAGAAAACTACCCATCTGAGAAACAAACGAACCTTTTAATTCTCCTATAGACGTAGCCATTAAAGCCGCCACCCCAATAGGCGCATAATACATGATTCCTTTTACAATCTGCAAGATCAAATCCTGACTTGACGAAAGAATATTAGTCAGGAATGTCTTAGATTTTCCTTCAGGCATCATGACCACAGCTATTCCTACAAAAATGGACAAGAACACAATCTGGATAGTATTTCCTTCTGCAATGCAGCCAACAAAATTCTTAGGAAGCCAGTTAATAAACATATCAACTGTAATTTCTGTCACTTTAAAATCAGCAGAATGCAATTCAATGCCCAGACCTGGTTTAAAAATAAGCCCCATAGCAATGCCTAAAAACGTGGCTATCAGCATCGAAAGAACAAACCATCCAATAATTTTTCCAGCCCACCGTTTCATCCGGGTAGCATCGCCGATGTTCGCAAAGGAAGACGCAATAGAAAAAAATACCAATACAGGTACGATCATAACCAGAAGTCTGGTAAAAATAGTACCCAGAGGCTTCAACAATACGACCTGCTCTCCCATGACAAAAGAAAGAACAATACCAACAATGACCGCTCCAAACAAACACAGTGCAAAATGTTGATTCATGTACCTGAATACACTACTCATATCTGATTCCCCCTTATGGTTTCACAAAAGCGTTTTATCCGTTGCAATCCTTCCACTAACTCATCCTCACTGCACGTATAGGCCATGCGCATGTACCCTTCCCCCGCCTGTCCAAATGCACTGCCAGGAATACAGACTACATGTTCTTCTTCCAGCAGGCGATTGCAGAATTCAGAACTCGTCATTCCGAAAGATTGGATATCGGGAAATACATAAAAGGCTCCAGCAGGTTCATCATAGGAAATCCCCGGTATCGCATTCAGACCGTCCGTGATAATCTTACGCCTTTGCCTGAATATCGTGCACAATGTTTCCGATAATTCAGGATGATGTAAAGCATACACCGCTGCTGCCTGGGCTGGCGCATTAGCACAAGCACTGATATTTTCCTGGGCAGGTACCATTTTGCTAATGATTTCCGCAGGTCCGGCAGCAAAACCAATCCGCCATCCAGTCATTGCAAATGCTTTAGACAGGCTATTGATGACAACGGTCCTTTCTTTCATTCCAGGTAAAGTACTGATAGAAACGGGTTTATCCTTATAATACAGCGTATCATATACTTCATCGGAAATTACGAGAAGATCGTGGCGGATAGCCACTTCTGCAATTTTTCCAAGTTCTTCTTCTGGAATGACAGCTCCCGTCGGATTATTAGGTGAATTCAGCATAAGAGCTTTGGTTTTTTCCGTAATTTTGTGCTCTATATCTTCCGCCTGAATGACGAACCCTCGTTCTGCACACGTAGAAACAGAAACTGGAATGCCTCCAAAAAATTGAACCTGACTGGCATAATTCAACCATTGAGGATCCTGAATCAGTATTTCAACACCATCTTCCACAATAACGGACAAGAGCAAAGATAATGCTCCCATTCCTCCAGGCGTGATAATAATCTCCGTTTGAGGATCATAATGAAGTTCTTTTATACTGCCCCATTCAGAAACAGCCCGCCGGCATTCTAATGTCCCTGCATTCGGCGTATAGTGTGTCTGACCATTCCGCAGTGCCATAGCTGCAGCTTCGCAGATGGGCATAGGTGTTGCCATATCGGGCTCTCCAATGCCCATACTGATAACACGATCCATAGTTGCTGCTTTATCGAACATGGCCCGGATAGCCCCTTGATGAAGGTTTTGGGCTCTTTTGCTTAAAACAACCATATTACTCCTCCCTTCAGTCCTTTTATTTACTATTGTATTCTAAATAAATTTTATATAAAACACCCAATGCATTCAATGTATAATCATTGTATTATTTCCTAATTATTACTTATTATTTTATTTATTTATACAATTTATTAGGAGGCATTTATTCATATTTTCGCCTTGCAAATTTCTTTTTATGCAGATATACTAAATTTATCTTATTTTTTTATACAAAATACACGGGGTGGTTTTATTGAAATTAACAATCGCTGAGATTCTGCATTATCCTGAGTTCTCTGGTTTTACTCTCATTGCTGGTGCCACAGGTGTTTCCAATCAAATAACCTCATGCGGAATTTTGGATTATGAATATGACCGGACATTAAAAAATAAATACACGAAATTAAGTTTCATCCCCAACCAGCTTATCTTATCCAGTCTGCAATATGCTAAAGAAGATCCCGGCTGTCTAATTGATGCTATACGACTTTTGCATCACCGCAATTGTAGCGGTCTTGTTATAAAAAATGTGTATAGTCTGCCTTTATCTCCCCATGTATTACGATTCGCCGACTCGGCTGGTTTTCCCATTATTCTTATAAAAAACTCCGAACAATATTTTGAAAAAATAATTATCAATATTTACAAACGGCTACAGTCTCTTTATGATTTCGACAAATTTGAGCACATTATTTCCCGTATTATTACTTTACCCGAACATGACAAACAACAAAAAGAACTACAACTGGAAATTAACCCCTGTTTGCAGCCTGATATCTTTTGCATGTATTTCCGCTCTGATACACCACTAACTACCAATGACTATATGAAGATGGAATCTGCGGCCAAATACGCAGGATTGTTGACCTCGTATAATACCCTTTTACGATACAAAAACGGACTTTTATACATTTATTCTTCCCATAACTTTAAAAATGCCCGGCCAGACGAATTAGCCCAGCAAATTCTGGATACACCAGTTGGCTCACTGGCCGTTTCGTATCATATGGGTGTTAGTTCTATCCACTACCGGGAACGAAAAATAAAACTCTGTATAGAAGAAGCTATCTACAGCAGTTATTTCCACACAGATTTGTCACACCCTTATCAAATGTATGATACGTTAGGCATCCATAGCATTCTGCTTCCCTATTGTCACGAACCCGCTATGCAGCACTTTACTTCTTCTATTTTAAACCCTATCCGCGATTATGACTCAGAAAATCATACCGCCCTGATGACAACGGCTATATCATTCGTACGATGTGGTGGCAATATCGACAAAACGGCTGACGAGCTAGGCCAGCACAAAAATACAATCCGGTATCGTCTGAAACAGATTAGCCACCTCTTATCATGCAATCTCTTGCAACCAGAATCATATGAAAAACTATCCTTAGCTATAAAGATAGAAGAATGCAGCAATATCGAACTATAAAAAATCGCCAATGCAATCAAAAGGGAATCATTGCATTGGCGATTCATTTTTCTTAACAATATGTGTGTCGGTATAATCGGTGTTATACCACACGTTTCAATATCCCAGCTTCATGACCGATATGGCTGCATCTGCCAGAAGCCGATAGCCGGTTTCATCAGGGTGAACACCGTCTGCGTAATGCGGTGATTTCTGCAGGACTGTATAGAAGTCGATGGGATGGAGGTCTTCTGTCTGGCACTGTTGAAGAAGCCATATCCGGTAATCTGATAAAATATCATTATGCCTATCTACATCTTCCCGGGCCTGCCAGCCATAGTCTGCGCTTTCCTGCCGTGTGCAGGGCGGAATGCCCAGATAAACGGGTTTATGTTGTTTTTGCAAAAGCCGTATCATAGCCGTTATATTAGCCTGTATCTCCCGCACCGGAATATCTTCCAGTATATCATTAGATCCGCCCATGAGGAAAAAAGCGTCGTACCCGGACAAGGCAAGCCGGCGCAGCCGTGTCAGCATTCCCCAGGTTGTATCTCCGCACAATCCGCGATTATCGACTTCCCATTTCAGGGAATCCGACAGGAGATTCACCCAGCCCTTTTCCGGAGGTACATCGTATCCATAAGTCAGACTGTCACCGAGACAAAGAAGGTGCATGGCTACACCGCCCGTTCCAGTGCCGGTGCCGCATCCTGCAATGACCGGACTGCCGCTTCTACAGAAAGCCATGGCTGATCAAACTGATATCCCGCCTTTTCCAGATCCATCTGGCAGGCAAACACTTTCGGTACAGCCGTCGCATAGATATCATGGTCATACATGTAGCGGAGTGTCGTTTCTACATCTCCATCCGACCGGAGCTGGCCATGGTCGAGAAGCACCAGCCGGTTGGCATAAGGAAGGGCCGCTTCCAGATTATGTTCAATAACCACGATAGTATGTCCGTAACGAACATTCAATTCGTGAACCAGTTCATAGAAATCATGGGTTCCTTCCGGATCGAGAGCCGATGTCGGTTCATCGAATACGAGGATTTCCGGATTGGTCGCCAGCACTCCGGCAATAACCAGACGCTGACGCTGTCCGCCGGATAAATTGGTCAGCTGCCGTGTACGGTACGGCGTCAGTTTAACCTTTTCCAATACCTCCGTAATAGCCGTTTCAATCTTATCCGGTGCTACACCCTGATTTTCCAGGCTGAAGGCGATTTCTTCTTCCACCGTCATAGCCACGAGCTGACTGTCATAATCGTCAAGCATAGCACCGACACGGCTGGCCAGACGGGAAATGGTTGTCTGCGTCGTAGCCTTTCCGTCCACATACACCATGCCTTTCATGACACCGCCAAAGTAATGAGGAATGGCACCGGTCATAGCCATACAGAGGGAACTCTTGCCACTGCCGCTTTCGCCGGTAATGACAAGGAAATCTCCCTTATGCACAGCCAGGCTCACATCGTCGAGGACCGGCGTCGTCTGTTTGTTGTAAGTGTAAGACAGATGTTCAATGGAAATAAGTCCCGGGACAGACGGCTTCAAATCATACTGGCTGTGATCCGAAGTGACACTCTGTTCTTCCAGAGAATCGAGGATTCCCCGCGATACGAAGAGGCGAAGAGCCGGAAAATACATAAGTGGTGTTACTACAGCATTGAGTGCACCGACGATAACAACCAGCGGCAGCATGCCCGTAAAATAAACATTATTTGGCAGGCCTAAGGCAAATTTCAAAATCGTGACGAAAGCACCGCCACTCATACAGGTAGCCGCGAAGCCCGTCAGGACAGGCAGGCACGAATGGCCGCGGAATTTCAGTAAAGCGAGATTTTTAACCAGAAAAGCACAAGTCAGAGCTCCTATGGGTTCACTGATGAGATTGCCATAAGGAAAGCCTGATTTAGAGGTAAGGACGTTGATCAGTGCTGCTACCAGGCCAATGCCCAGAGCCTGCCGATAGGTCGGTTTGGTCAGGCAGATAGCCACACAGTACGTTGCAATGGTCCAGTTTGGCGTGACACCGCCAACGCTTGGCGATACGAGATGCAAGATAGTACCAATAGCCAGCATCAGCGTCGTAATGGTAATCCAGCGGAATTGTCCACCCTGACGGTGATGAAATTCTAATGTGCTGATATCTTCAATATGTTTCATTTCCCGTTCCCCCTCAGACTATGCCAAAAATACGCATATACACGACAAGTACACTCACTCCCACGAATAAAGCCATAACGGCATAGTCACAGCCGGCTGGCCGTACATTTGCCATAAAGCTATGTTCATTATTGCCAAACCCCCGTAATTCCAAGCTCAGCGCCATCGTTTCTGAACGCCCCAGGGATTTAAGCATCAACGGCTGAATGACACCCATGTAATGAATGCATTTCTTAAAGACATTACCTTTTGTTGAAAGCCCCCGGCAGGCCTGTGCCTCCTGAACCGTTTTGCTTTCGGCAATGAAATCGGGGACAAACCGCAGTGCTGCTGTAAACATGAACGCATATTCATATGGAATATGGATTTGTTTGACCAGCGCCGCTGTCAAATCCTGCAGCCGCGTTGTCGTGAGAAGGATGATAAATACGATGGTCATCGCCAGCATCCGAAGTCCCGTAACGTAAGCCGATTCGAGAGAACCGCCTCCCAGAAGTTGTACCACTGCCAGGAAAACAGCAAAGACAGCCAGGCTCATGGCAGCCTTAAAGTTGCGAGCTATATTGCCGGTAAAGCCCAAAAGGACTAGTTCGATGACGACCAGGGCTGCCAGAGGGCCTGGCGTGTGCAGCACGAGAGCCCAGAACGAAAAAGCAACAGTGCCTAATAATTTTGTTACTGGTACAAAATGTTTCATCTTATTTCCCTCCCAGACGCTGCAGCATGGCTGCCGTAAATTCATCAACGGACTTGCAATATGGAAGTCCCGCTACAGCCTGAGACAACGTCACGGCATCAGGCCGGTTCAATCCTAATTCATACAAGTCTTCTCTTTTCGTAAACAAATCCTGTGGTGTCCCGTCAAAGGCTTTCGTATGATGTCCGATAACGATGACCCGCTGACAGTATTCGGCAAATATATCCATATCGTGGCTGATGATAAGAATGGTAAGTCCATCCCGATGAAGCCGGGATAAAAGTGCCATGAGCGATTTTTTATCGGCACTGTCCTGGCCACTCGTCGGTTCATCGAGGATAAGGTACTGTGTGTGCATGGCAATGGCCGACGCAATGGCAACGCGTTGTTTTTCTCCCCGGTTAAGATTGGGTGGATAAGCTTCTGCCAGATGTTCCAGCCCTGTAGCCTGCAGCGCTGCTGTAACAGCCGATGCAACCTCTTCACGGCTGCGGCCCAGCTGTTCCGGTCCATAAGCTACTTCCTGCCGCACAGTCGGTCGGAACATCTGCCGTTCTGGCCGCTGGAATACATATCCGATATAGGGACTGCGGGCTGCCGCTTCTTCATCGTTGATTCTTTTCCCATCGAGGAAAATATCTCCCGATACGGGTTTTTCAAGACCCATGAGCAAGCGGGTTACCGTCGTCTTCCCACAGCCGTTGCGGCCGCCCAGGCCGATAAATTCACCGGTACCAATCGTCAGGTTCATATGTTCCAATACAGGTGTACCGTCTGTGTAGTGGAACGTCACATCTCTCATTTCCAGCATTCCTGTTCATCCTCTCTTAAACAATAAAAAAACCTTTCATCCCTCTAAAGGGACGAAAGGTCTGATTCTTCCGCGGTACCACCCACATTGGCTTATAAAGCCCATCTCACTATGTACGGCCCTCAAAAAGAGCGATACACGTTTCTTTGATAGCGGTGGAACTACACCGTCGAACCCTACTTGGTCACCGTTCAGGCCGCATCTCCCGAATCCATTCCCTGTACGGACCGGCGCCGAACTCTCACTGCCATCGGCTCGCTGTAGCTGTCGCTGTACACGTACTCGTTTCGTTCATCGACAATACTATGTAGATTACTTGTAATTATACGGCTTTTTTTCTTAAAGTCAAGAGAAATCAGCCAATCTTTTTTCTTCCTTGACAAATTCTGCAATCATGGTAAAATAACTTCAACAATTTCATTACGTACTGTCTTATGACGGTATATACATTTATCCAGAGTGGCGGAGGGACGGGCCCTATGAAACCCGGCAACCGATAATACGGTGCCAATTCCTGCGGAAGAAATTCCGGGAGATAAAGAAAATCACTGTACTCTTTCTCTTTCGGGAAAGAGTCTTTTTTATGCCCTCTGGAGGCTTTAGATTACAGGAGGGATAGTATGAAACAATGGAAAGTCTGGATAACCGCTGCTGCCATCGCTATAGGAGCTGCAGCTGTTCTCATGACCGGCTGCGGAGGACAGAAACCGGCCGGTGGCCGGGAAGTATCTCAGAATGTCAAAATTACTGTCGGTGCATCACCGGTACCACATGGGGAAATCCTGAAAGAAATCAAGCCCATGCTCATCGCCGAAGGAGTAGACCTGAACATTATCGAATTCACAGATTATGTCAAACCGAATCTGGCCTTGCAGGATAAAGAACTAGACGCCAATTTCTATCAGCATGAACCGTATATGGAAAAATTCAACAACGAACACGGTACGGACCTGGTTGCCTTGTGCAAGGTCCACGTTGAACCTATGGGCATTTATTCCCATAAAATCAAGGAACTGGCCCAGCTTGGACAAAATGCCAAAGTCGCCATCCCCAATGATCCTACAAACGGTGGCCGTGCACTTCTCGTACTCCAGACAGCCGGCCTGATCAGCCTGAAGAACGGAGGCAGTATCGCATCTACCGTGCAGGATGTTGAAAAAAATGACAAAAACCTCCAGTTCATCGAACTCGATGCCGCCCAGATTCCCCGTTCCCTGGATGATGTAGATATCGCACTTATCAACACCAATTACGCTCTCGAAGCCGGACTCAATCCGCTACAGGATGCCTTATTCACCGAATCCAAGGATTCGCCTTATGCCAACGTTCTGGTCGTACGCCGCGGTGATGAAAATCGTCCGGAAATCCAGAAACTGGCAAAAGCACTGCAATCACCGGAAGTAAAGAAATTTATTGAAGAAAAATATAACGGAGCTATTATTCCCAGCTTCTGATAACACTATTTCATGACGAGGGGTATGTAGATGAAAACTTGTGATTTATTTTCTAAGAAAACTGTTTTTTCCTTTGAAGTCTTTCCGCCCAAAAAAGAAATTCCCGTTGAAACGGTCTATCCGACACTGGAAAAACTGAGCGGTCTCCATCCGGATTTTATCAGCGTCACCTGCGGTGCCGGCGGCAAAGGAGGAAATCTCACCGTAGAAGTCGCTTCCAAAATCAAAAGCCTGAACTGCGAAACGGCAGCCCATCTGCCCTGCATCAACCTGGACAAAGATGAAGTACTGGATACATTGCAGAAATTACGGGAACACCGTATCGAAAATATTCTGGCCCTGCGCGGAGATAAAACGCCCGGCATCGAACCGAAATGCGTATTTCCCCATGCCAGTGACCTCATCGCCTTCATCCGTCAACAGACAGGTGATGAATTCAATATCATCGGCGCATGCTATCCCGAAGGCCATCCCAATTCTAAAACACTGGCAGAAGACATAGACCATCTGAAGATCAAAGTCGATGCCGGTGCCAGCGAACTCATCACCCAGCTTTTCTTCGATAATCACGATTTTTACAACTTCCTCGACAAATCGACCCAGGCTGGAATCCGCGTTCCTATCGAAGCGGGTATCATGCCCGTAACCAACAAGAAACAAATAGAACGGATGGTCACTCTTTGCGGAGCTACTCTTCCACTGAAATTCCAGAAGATCCTGACCCGGTATGGTCATGACAATATCGCCCTGCGCGATGCCGGAATCGCCTATGCCATCGATCAAATTGTAGATCTCCTGGCCAACGGCGTAGACGGCATCCACATCTACACCATGAACAATCCATACGTGGCCACCCGCATTGCCAACGCTATCCGCACACTGCTGTAGCACTCATAAGACAAACACCGGATTGCATTGACTTGTATTTTTGCCATTTCTTCCGTATAATAGATGTATATAATAAAATTCATTCTCATATACGAGATGTGGAGGGGATATACATGGGATTCTTCAGTAACCTTTTCGGTTCCAGTCAGGAAGGAAAAGAAAAATATATCTATATCAGCGGCATGATGTGCGACCATTGCGCGGCCCACGTAAAAGAAGCGTTGGAAGCCGTACCTGGCGTCGTGAAAGCCAAAGTCAGCCTTATGGATAAACGGGCTACCGTCCATGTAACCGATGAGGCGGATGAAAAAGCCATGTTTAAAGCCGTCGTCAATGCCGGCTATTCCGTAGACAAGATTACCGATACAAAAGAATAAAAAGCGTCGTCACTACCATTCTGATGCATGTGTACTTACGATGCCGCATACAAAGAACTAGAGCCTGTCAGATGACAGGCTCTAGTTCTTTGTAGTGTATTCTATTTTACTTCCACTGTTGTTTCTGCTACGACAGGTTATTTGGCAGCTTTTTCTGCTTTGAGCTGTTCAATTTCTTTCTGCTGAGCCGCTAACTGATCCTGTAACTGACCAACAACTTTGTACAGTTCTTCCGCATCGGGCGAAGTGGTCTTTGTCTTAGCCGAGGACGGGCCAATCTTAAAGCTCAGTCCAAAGGTATACGCATTGTCGGAATCACCCATAGTGCTGGCAGCACTGAACATGACATTTTCGTTCGGGCGATAGAATGCGCCGAGAGCAACGCTGTTTTCGCCTTTAAACGAACCGGAAGCAACAGCAAAGTTGAGTTTATTAGCCGGATCAAAGTCGAGAGGATGAAGACCAGCCAATGCAGCCGAACGAGCACCGACTTTATTGATGTCTGTCTTCATGGAGCTGTAATCGCTGAACAACTGATTGATATTAGCACTATTCTGACCTACTTGGGCATCCAGGGCATTCAGATTCTGGCCAACGCTATTATTGCTCTTGACATAGTTACCATCTTTCGTCGTGCCGATAGCCTGTGCATTGTTTGCAATCTGATTCTGCAGCGTCTGGTCTGCTGCTGCACGGGTCTGGGCTTCCTGCAAATCTACGGCACTCAGTGCATTAAATCCATCAGCTACGTTCTTGTTAATCGTGTTGACAGAGCTTACCAGATTGTCATTGACCTGTTTGATGACTTTATCCTGTGCGGCATCAGCGCCCTTGCGTTCAGCTCGTTCCTGTGCAACGGCCTGATCACGGGCAGTAGCTTCTGCATCGATATTATCTTGCAGCGTCTTATCTGCAGCTGCACGAGTCTGAGCTTCAGCAAGATCGTTTTTATTCAGCTGATCGGTAATCGTACCGATGTTTTTGTTAATCGTATCGACAGAACTTACCAGATTGTCATTGACCTGTTTGATGACTTTATCCTGTGCGGCATCAGCGCCCTTGCGTTCAGCTCGTTCCTGTGCAACGGCCTGATCACGGGCAGTAGCTTCTGCATCGATATTATCTTGTAACGTCTTATCTGCAGCTGCACGAGTCTGAGCTTCAGCAAGATCGTTTTTATTCAGCTGATCGGTAATCGTACCGATGTTCTTGTTAATCGTGTTGACAGAACTTACCAGATTTTCATTGACCTGTTTGATAACCTTATCCTGTGCGGCATCGGCACCGATACGGTCTGCAATTTCCTTATGAAGAGCCGTATCTACATTAGTGAGATTCTGACCGACAGACTGATCTTTCTTAATCAAATCGCTTTCCGATGTGACATTCTGGTTATTAGAAATCAAATCGACCCGATCTTTCAATCCATTCGCAACGTTATTGGCATTTTCAGCAGCTGCCGTAGCATCACTAGCTGCCTGCGTAGCAGCTTTAGTCGCATCGGCAGATGCAAAGGCATTTGCACCTTTCAAGGTATTCTGAATATCAGCAATATCCTGTTTATTCTGGGCAATGTTGCCTGCATTTGTATGGATTTCAGCATTTGCCTTATCTACCCGGCCATCGGTGTCAGAAAGATGTTTTTCCAAATTCTTTGCACTATCAACGATAGCCTTAGAGTTATTCTGAACGGCTGTAGTCAACGTTTCATTAATCTTACCCTGGTTAGTTAAAGAGTCGGTAATATTTTTCTGAAGGTTGGCAACATCGGTCTGGCGAGCTGTTGTTTCTGCATCGATATTTTTCTGTAAGGTCTGGTCTGCAGCATCACGGGCCTGAGCTTCAGCAAGATCGTTTTTATTGAGCTGATTGGTAATCGTTCCAATGTTTTTGTTAATCGTATCGACAGAACTTACCAGATTATCATTGACCTGTTTGATAACTTTATCCTGCGCAGCATCGGCACCAATACGGGCTGCCGTTTCTTTGGCCAAGGCGCCGTCCAGTTTGGTTACGTTTTCACCAATGGTCTTATCAGCTTTAACAACAGCACCATCTTGTACCGCTGCGTCGCTCTTGCTGACGTAATTGGCTGCTGTCTGATTTTCCAAATATTCCTTTACGTTGGTAATCCGGGTATCCAGCTGCGTATCGGCATCCGCACGGGCAGTAGCTTCTGCATTGATATTATCCTGCAGCGTCTTATCTGCAGCTGCACGGGTCTGGGCTTCCTGCAAATCCACGGCACTCAGTGCATTGAACCCATCAGCCACGTTCTTGTTAATCGTGTTGACAGAATTTACCAGATTATCATTGACCTGTTTGATAACCTTATCCTGCGCAGCATCAGCACCAATGCGGGCTGCTGTTTCTTGGGCCAAGGCGCCATCCAGATTAGTTACATTTTCGCCAATGGTATTGCCAGCTTTAGCAACAGCACCATCTTGTACCGCTGCATCGGTCTTGCTGACGTAATTGGCTGCTGTCTGATTTTCCAAATATTCCTTTACGTTGGTAATCCGGGTATCCAGCTGCGTATCGGCATCCGTACGGGCAGTAGCTTCATCAGCAATAGCCGTCTTATTAGCAGCAATATCCGTGGAGTAATCCTTTGCCGCCGATTGAGCATTTTCCAATTGTGAAATTCTTTGTGTATTTGAATTAACGCCTTGTCTTACTTCGTTAAATTCCTGATCCGAAACTTCAGCAAATACACTGCCACCGAACATGGTGGCACCCATCAAGCCTGCTAAAATAGCTGTCGTCAATTTTTTCCCTGATAAATTCATGATTCTCTCCTCCTGTTACATGAAATACACTTATGAATTTTTATTTCACGAACTAAATTCCCTTGTTCCTGACCGGCATGTCAGGTTACCCAAGGAAAGGAGCAGAGAATATAAAACAGGCAGCATGCTGTAATAGCTGTATCTTTTTTTATATTTATAGTAATGATTTCTTATATTAATAGTTATATTAATAGAAAATAGTGTCGAACAAATACCCCCCCCGGTATATTTGAGGCGCAAAAATTTTCTTCTTTTCATATATTGTATTGCACATCATCGGCACAAATATACACTGGTCAGGAGCCATATTGCCACCTCCTTCCTATAAAATAATAAACAAAAAAATAAATCTTTTTGCTTGACCCTATTGTATCAAATTTACATATATTTGTCACGAAATGGATATATTATTATCCTATTGATGTAATGTGCTATCTTTTCCATGTCAATTTTGTTTTAAAATATATGCAAATATTCATTAGCATCGTATACGTAAGCAATAATTTTGACACTGTAGACAAAAAGTCTGCCGCACCTGGCATGCGACAGACTTTTATTTTATAATACACAGCAACATTCCTGTTCTATTCTTTTAATACATATCCATATGCACGGATGCGGTCACCTTCGTGTTCCAGGTATACGCCCTGGATTTCCAGTGCAAAGCCGGGCAGTTCATTCAGGCTTTCTTCCAATGCCTTGAAATATTGGACAGCCGTATGGGACCAGCGTTCACCTGGTACGACGCAAAGGACACCCGGAGGATATGGCAGCGCTCCTTCCAGAGCAATGCGGCCTTCGATTTCATCGAGAGGCACCAGTTCCCGTTCACCCCGGATAAAGGCATAATGAGCTTCCTGGGGACGCATGACGTATTCCGGGAAAAATTCTTTGCGAAATAGTTTTTTCTGCAAATCCTTAACATTCCGGTCTTTGAAGAAGTCGTGCATTTCCTGACAAAGCTGCCGCAGCGTATATCCCGTATAGCGGCCGGGGTACTTATTGTATACGCCCAACAGGACTTCCTGCATAGGGACGTTGTTATCCACAAACCGTTCAAAGCGGACAAGCTGGCTCGTGAGAAAACGGAGTTTATTCTTATTTTCTGCCGGCGTCAGCAAAAACAGGATAGAATTGAGATCGCATTTTTCCGGAATGACTCCATTTCCCCGCAGATACGTAGCCAGAATATTGGCATGGATACCGAAGTTTTCATACTCTCCCGTTTCGGCATCGATTCCCGGCGTCGTCAGCAGCAGTTTACAGGGATCGACGCGATACTGATTGGGACCATACCCTTCAAAGGCATGCCATCTGGCACCGGGTTCAAAAGTGAAGTAATCAATATCATCGGCCATAGCTTCCGTATTTCCCTTCTGCCACGGCCGGTCATGCACTACAGGTGCCACAAAGGGACGGATATAGTGACAGCGGCGAAGAATATCTTTGCGGGCTTCTATTCCCATTTTTACACAGTCCCGCCACATCTTGCGCCCGGCGTCACCGGCATGGATTTTGGCATTGACATCGAGAGTAGCAAAGAGCGGATAAAACGGGCTCGTCGTCGCCTGAGCCATGAATGCGTTATTAATAGTCTTGTGATTCACATAGCGCGGCTGGTCGTGAATATGACTATCCTTTTTGTGAATCTGTGACGTTTGGGAAAAACCGGCCTGTTGTTTGTGTACAGACTGGACGACAAAGATGCCCGGGTCGTCTTTTCCCAGGTCCAGGAGCAGCGGGCTGCTATCTTTGAGCATGGGAATGAATTGTTCATATCCGGCCCAGGCTGAATCAAAGAGGATGTAATCACAGAGATGACCAATGCGGTCTACTACGTAGCGGGCATTATACAGAGTCCCATCATACGTATCCAGCTGAATGACTGCCAGACGGAACGGGCGGGGCTGCTTCGCCTTTTCCGGGTCCCGTTCAGCAGCAAGCTGCCGCAGATACGTTTCATCAAAGCAATGAGCATCAATGCCGCCAATAAACCCATAGGGATTGCGGGCCGTTTCCAGGTATACCGGCGTAGCCCCGGCCTGTATGAGCGCCCCGATGGCTACTGATTTATGATTATTCCGATCATAGAGTACCAGGTCACCCGGCGTAAGAAGCGCATTAGTCACGACACGATTGGATGCCGATGACCCATTGAGGACGAAGTAGGTCTTGTCTGCATGAAAGACCTTGGCCGCAAAATCCTGCGAATCGAGAGCCGGTCCCTCATGAATGAGCAGATCCCCCAGAGTAACGTCGGCATTACAGATGTCTGACTGAAAAATATGAGAACCAAAGAAATCGTACAGATACCGGCCTGCCGGATGCTTCTTGAAAAAGGCGCCATCCTGATGGCCCGGGCAGTCGAATGGGTTGTTCTTTTCGCTGACGTATTCGACAAGCTCCCCGAAAAACGGAGGTAATACAGTCTGTTCATAATTACTGGCCAGACGTTCCGCCGTTTCAATGCAACGGCTCTTATTGACCATTTCTTCCGAAAGGACCATGTCTACCTTATCCAGATAATGAGACGGCAGCTTTTCTCCACTTGGCATGATGACCATGATAGGGATGCCAAACCCGGTAGCATCGATGGTATCAATGTAGTCATAATCCTGATCTGATAAGACGGCGACAGCCACATCGGTAAAATCCGTCTGTTCTACAGGCACGATTTCCCGGTCGCTGTCCACAAAATAATACTGCACGTCAAAACTGTACGCAATCTTTAAATGTTTCATATGTTTTCTCTCCTATCCTCTTCCTTTCAATTTGATAGCCCTATTTTAGTCTTAATATATAAGAATAACAAGACTTGACAGGTAATTTAATAAGATATATTCATTCCTATTGTGCCGTAAGCTGTCGAAGTGTCTGATAGAGGACTTCGGCCCCCTGTTGGATATACCTGTAATCGGTCCATTCTTCCGGCACATGGCTTCTTCCATCCCGGCTGGGTACGAAAATCATAGCAGTCGGCATCAAATGATTGAAAACCATTGTGTCATGACCGGCTCCAGAACACATGCGTTTGTATGGAATATGAAGCATCTGTGTCTGAGTTTCCAGAAGGTTCTGCAAAGACTGATCCATTTCGACAGGATCGGCATGTAACCGCTCTTCTATAGCATAGGAAAGGCCGGGATTCTGTTTCTTACTCGTTTCCAATGAGGCCTTTACAGCCTTCATGACCGTTTCAATACTATTCATGTTCCGGCTCCGGCAATCAATGGAAAACACCGTCTTATCCGGGATAATATTACCTGCCCCGGGATGAGTCTGGATTATTCCGGTGGTAAAGACCGTACCGTCTCCCAATGTCAACGCTGTATCAGCGCCGGCCGATACAGCGTTTGCCATAGCTAATACAGTATCAGCCCGCATTGTCATCGGTGTGGCACCTGCATGGTTAGAAATTCCTTTAATAGTAACAAAATAATATTTCAATCCTACAATTGCTTCAACGATTCCCAGTTCAAGATGTTCCCGGTCAAGGACAGGCCCTTGTTCGATATGCAATTCTAAAAAAGCAGCCCAGTCTCCTGTATGTATCGTCTCACTGGCAATTTTTTCAGGATTCTTACCATAGGCCGTAAGGACCTCTGCAATCGATTGCCCCTGAGCATTGCGGAAACGATGAATTTCATCGTCATAAAGTTGCCCGCACATAGCCCGGCTTCCAAACAGGCCAGAGCCAAACTGAGGTCCTTCTTCTTCCGGAATAGCTATACAGCAAAAAGGCCGGCGGGGCCGGATTCCTGCATCGTGAAAAGCCCTCGCCGCTTCCAGTGCGGTACAGATACCTGCAATCCCATCGAAATTGCCTCCTTCTGGCACAGAATCGAGGTGGCTGCCTGAAACAACAGGGGCGAGTTCCGGTTGTTCTCCCTGCAAGGTCCCTAATATGGCACCTACGGCATTTTCCCGTACGGTAAGTCCGGCTTTTTTCATTTCTTCTGCGATATAATCAGCAGCTTGCCGGAATGCCGGTGTATAGGAAAAACGGTTACATCCCCGTCCTTTCTTCGACTGAAACTGGGCAATCGTCGTTATATCTTTCTTTATTCGTTCTGCTTTTGTTATCATAGAAACTTTCCTTTCTTTATATACTATGACATATCATAGCATGAACAGCATAAAAACAAAAGCGGCCATGAGAGCCCGTTTATCGGGGATTGGGTTCTGTCTCTCACAGCAGCTTCTGTTTTAGATTGTATCAGCCATCAATGACGGCTTTAATTTTTTCTATACCTTTCTGCAGTACGTCCATGGGAATATTCAACGGAGGCAGCAGGCGCAGGAGTCCATTGGCTGTCAGGACCAGGACGCCGGCATCGACGCATCCGTTGACGACTTCCATAAGATCTTTTTTCAGTTTGACGCCCAGCATGAGACCCAAGCCGGATACCCATTCTACATTCTGGCAGCTTTCCAGTTCTTTTTTGATATATTCGCCTTTTTTACGGACATCAGCCATAAGGTCATCATCGAGACGGTCAATAATGGAAATGGCTCCGGCAGCGCAGATAGGATTGCCGCCAAAAGTCGAGCCGTGGGTATGATCCGTCAGGGCGTGCTGACAGGAGTCAGCAAACATCGTCACGGCAAATGGCAGCCCGCCACCGATGGCCTTGGCCGTCGTTACAATATCTGGCTGTATGCCATATCTCATATAAGCATAGAGGGCGCCCGTACGGCCGTTACCTGTCTGCACTTCATCGATAATGAGCAGGATGTCATGAGCTTTGGCATAATCCGCAACCTGATGGACGAAATCCGGATTCAGCGGATGAACACCGCCTTCACCTTGTACCAGTTCCATCATGATGGCACAAGTCTTATTTTCTTCAGCCAGCTTTTTGACCGATTCGAAATTATCCGGTTCGGCATAAACAAATCCCGGCAGGAAGGGGCCGAAATCCTGATGGAGTGATTCCTGGCCGCAGGCAGTGAGGGTAGCCATCGTCCGGCCGTGGAAGCTATTTTTCAGAGTAATGATAGTATAGCGGCCATCGCCATATTTATCGTGGGAATATTTACGGGCTGCTTTAATGGCGCATTCATTTGTTTCAGCACCGGAATTGGAGAAAAAGACTTTCTTCATGCCTGTTTTTTCGCAGATTTTTTTTGCCAGGACAATCTGTGGTTCTGTATAGAAAACGTTGGACATATGACTGAGTTTGCCCAGCTGATTGATGACAGCCTTCTGCCATACGTCATCACAGACGCCAAATACATTGACGGCAATACCGGCACTGAGGTCGATATATTCCTTGCCATTGACATCGTATACCAGAGAGCCTTTGCCATGATCGAGAACGGCATCGAGGCGGTTATATACATTAACAATATATTCTTTATCTAATTTTTCAAATTCTTTCTTTTCTGTTTCTGCAGACATATTTATTTCCTCCTTTAAAACAACCCTGTATACATATAGCAGATGCCCGGATACGTATAGTAATTCCAATGGCTGCTGAAACAACAGTCATCGAGGCATTATTGTTTAACAAACATAGTTCCCAGCCCTTCTTCGGTCAGCATTTCGATGAGAATAGCGTGAGGTACTGTACCATTGATGATGAATACCCGCTTTACACCACAGTCGATAGCGTCAGTACAGCATTTGACTTTGGGGATCATGCCACCGGCAATGATTCCTTCGTCAGTAAGCTTCTGCACCTCCTGCATAGTCAGGCTATGGAACAAGGTGGACGGATCTTCAGGATTGCGGAGCACACCGTCGATATTGGTCAGGGAAATCATGCACTCTGCCTGGAGAGCACCGGCAATTTCAGCCGCCGCCGTATCGGCATTGATATTATAGGAAACGCCTTTGCCATCGGTTCCAATAGACGAAATGACGGGAATGTATCCATTGGCCAGACTGTCATGGATGAGTTCCGGATTGATATGAGTGATTTCCCCGACCAGTCCCAGTTCATCACTTTGTTTTTTTACCTGGATCATATCGTCGTCGATACCGCATAAACCAATGGCTTTGCCTCCCAATGATCCCAGGAGGTTGACCAGATCCTTATTGACCTGACCGGCCAGTACCATCTGAACGATTTTCATCGTCGCTTCATCAGTTACACGCAGGCCGTTCAGGAATTTCGATTCCAACCCCACCTGATTGAGCATATCCTTGATATGCGGTCCGCCGCCGTGGACCAGGACAACTTTGACACCAATGAGGTGCAAAAGCACAATATCTGCCAGTACGGCTTTGCGGAGTTCTTCATTGACCATCGCATTGCCGCCATATTTGACGACTACGACTTTGCCGTAATACTCCCGGATATAAGGAAGGGCATCGCGCAAAATGCGTGCCTTCTGGGCATTGCTCACTTCCTGTATGTCGTGATCCATAAAAGTTGTCGTTGTCATAACTGTACGATTCTCCTTAATCTCCCAGATTCAGACCCGTTTTCGGATCTATGCCAAGCATAATATTCATATTCTCGATAGCGGCTCCCGATGCACCCTTCCCCAGATTGTCAAAAATGGAAGTAAGGAGAATCCGCTGATCATTTCCTGTGACGAAAATTTCCATGTCATCGCGGCCGCTCATGTCATTGGCCGCCAGAAAACCACCTTTATCTTCCCCCAGGGGGCGTACATGTATAAAGTCACAGCCATCATAATGGGCCGCCAATGTCTCCCATACATCCTGTATGCCCGGCGCGCCCTTCAGCAGTTTCGTAAAGACCGGGACGGTCACTTCCATGCCACTGTAATAATCATCTACAATCGGCGAAAACATCGGTTTATCCGCCAGATGACAGATGGTAACAATTTCTGGCAGATGTTTATGCGTCTGTCCCAGTCCGTACTGGCGGGGTGACAGGAGGTCTGTCGTCTTTTCTCCTTCATAGGCAGCTATCATCTTTTTGCCACCACCACTGTACCCCGTAAGGGAAAAAGCGGTAACGGGATAGTCAGCAGGCATCATACCGGCAGCGGTCAAAGGCTGGACAAGGGAAATGACGCCGCTGGCATGACAGCCGGGGTTGCCGACACGACTGCTATGAGCAATCTTTCCGCTCTGTTCCTTTGATAATTCAGGGAATCCATAGACCCATCCCGGTGCAATGCGGTGAGCCGTAGATGTATCAATGATTTTGACGCCGGTTCCTTCAGCCAGACCGGCCGCTTCGACGGCCGCTGCGTCAGGCAGGCAGAGAAATGCAATATCTGCCGCTTTCATATATTTTTTTACTTCATCCGGATTTTTTCGCAATTCTTCAGAAATCTGTAATAACTCAATATCCTGACGCGCTGCCAGCCGTTCATGGATGCGCAGTCCTGTCGTACCTGAATGACCGTCAATAAATACTTTCGTTTTCATGGTGCCACTCCTTAGATGCTGTATGTACAGCTTGATTTATTTTAATGAATATTTATTGAATTTTTATTCATTATAGTTAATGTCATCCCATTTGTCAAGAAAAAAGTACCGTATGACCCAAAATCTGTATCGTCCTCCCTGTCATCCGGCTATATTCTGATAGTCTTTCATTGCCTGCATCAGCTGCGTACGTTATAATATTGTCAAAAGAGAAAAATCTGCTGCATTAGGAGGAATATATATTATGGTAAAAATTGGCAACGTGCCTCTCGATAACGGCATGCCGAAAATTTGTGTTCCCATTGTCGGCCGTTCCCTAGACGAACTCGTCCAGGAATGCCGCTATCTAAAGGATAAGATATATGATGTCGTCGAATTGCGCATCGACTTTCTAAAGGATGTCCTGTCCCTGGATGCCGTCGGCCAGGCCCTGACAGCCGTCCGGCAGGAATTACCGGACGAAGCCATCCTGTTCACGTTCCGCACGAAAGAAGAAGGCGGCGAAACGGACGTTCCCGAAAGCTACTACTTCTCTCTCCTGGACTATACTATCAAAAGCGGTACCATCGATGCTGTGGACATTGAATACTTCCGTGACCGCGAGGACATCAAAAAGACTTTGACAGTTGCCAAAGAATATGGCATCACGGTCATCATGAGCAGCCACGATTTTCATAAGACGCCATCCTTCGACGAAATCACAGGCCGTCTCATCGGCATGAAAAAGCTGGGAGCTGATGTTGCAAAACTGGCCTGCATGCCCAAATCAGCGAAGGACGTATTGACTCTCTTATCGGCGACGGAAGCTATCAAATCCCAGTATCCTGATGAACCGCTCATCACCATGTCTATGGGACGCCTCGGTGCTATCAGCCGCATCAGCGGAGAATGTTTCGGATCTTCTCTGACCTTTGGTTCAGCCAAAAAGGCCTCTGCCCCGGGCCAGCTGGAAGTAACGACACTGCACCAGATTTTACAGGCGCTCCATGGCTGAATCACACTGCTCATTTTCTTTTTCCCAGCATACGACAAAAACCGGCTGCCGCATGAAGCAATTTCTGCTCCACACGGCAGTCGGTTTTTATATTACGGGATATTTCCAATCAGTGTTTCAAATTCGTCGAGGACCGATTCCATAGGCTTATCGTTGCGGATACAGTAATCGGCAGCCTCCCGGTACAGACCGATGCGTTCTTCATAGAGATCATACACTTTTTGCCTGCCATCTTTCAAGAGGGGCCGTACGGAGACATCAACATCGCTGACGATATCTTCGGGAGAACGATCCAGGAAAAAGACCGTACCCGTTTTCTTGAATATAGAGATATTTTCCAGCCGTTTAATGACGCCTCCCCCACAGGCGACGACAATCCCTTCTTTAGACGCCAGAAACCGGCTGGCCCGGACTTCGGCATCGCGGAAACAGTCTTCACTGATGGCAAAGAGTTCCGGAATGGATTTTCCTTCCTGCCAGACAATGACATCATCGGCATCATAAAAGGGGCGGTTCAGCCGGCTGGCAAGAGCTTTTCCCAACGTACTTTTCCCACAGCCGGGCATGCCAATAATGATAATATTCCGTTTATCATTCATAGAGGTGCTCCATTTCCTTAGCAATCTGTTCAACTATGGATGAAGCAATTTTCTGCCCCGTCCATAGTTCTTCTGCCCCCACTGCCTGAGCCACGAGCATGTACATGCCGTTCCGTGTCCGGGCACCATGGCGGCGTGCCGTTTTCAAAAGTTCTGTATCTTTGGGATTATAAATGAGATCTACGACAGCCGGAAAGGCCGCAATGCATGCTTCAGAAACAGGGCATCCGTCCATGCGGGGAAACATGCCTACAGGCGTGCAGTTGACCAGTACATCCCCGCCGCGAGACATTTCAAGCGATTGGTAATCTATCTCCGATGCTCCGATTTTCTTCGTGAATGCATCAAATTCTATCTTGGAATGAGGCTGGCGGGAAACAATTGTAATCGACCTGGCGTTCTTGTCTGCCAGATATTGGATGATGGCTCTGGCGGCTCCTCCGGTCCCCAGGACGACGCAGTCCTGTCCGGCAACTCCTATACCAGCCTGTTCCAGAGACCTGCCAAATCCGCCATAATCGGTATTATATCCGAATGCTCCTTCATCGGTGAAATGAATCGTATTGACGGCCCCGATGATCCGTGCTTCCCGGGATATATCCGTCAGATAGGGCATGACATCCCTTTTATAGGGAATGGTAACATTACAGCCTGTATATCCATCCTGTGCCAGGCGTTTTAAATTTTCTGCCAGACTGTCCGGGGGCATTTCCAGTACATCATAGGTTCCGGACACACCCATAGCCTGAAAAATTTTTTCATGAATAGCCGGAGAAGCCGTGTGCCCCAGTTTTTTTCCTATTAGTCCTGCTTTCATCGAATATTGCCCCCTTTGTCAGATGGATAATTTCCAAGGATTTTAAAATAATTACAATGTTCTTCCAGATTGTGCAGTACGATAGCTGTTGCTGGATTCCGTATATTACCCATGACATCAATATGGAAAAAATACTCGAACGGACGCCCCTTGATAGGCCGCGATTCCAGATGAGTCATATTCATGGCATTATAGAAGAAATGGCCTAACACATGATACAGCGCACCGGGCTTGTGTTTGGTCGTCAATACCAGCGTAATCTTGTCCATATCATCGCTTTCTTCCATTTCTGCAGAAATAATGAAAAACCGGGTATAGTTCATGGTGTTGTCGTTGATATGGCGGGCCAGTATGGTAAGCCCGTACATATCGGCCGATATGGTATTGGCAATGGCTCCGATGTGGACATCGCCCGTCTTATGCACCATTTCGGCACTCTGGGACGTACTGAAATAGGGATGAAGCAGCCAGTCTTCATGTCCTTTCAGGAAATCCCGGCACTGGGCAATGCCCTGGGGATGGGAATAGACTTCGTGTATATCGGCCAGAGTCGCTCCGGGCACTCCCAGCAGATTATGTTCGATACGCACATACTTTTCTCCGGCAATGTGGCAATCATAGCGGTGAATCAGATCGTACACATCAGTAATACCGCCCGTTGAGGAATTTTCAATGGGCAGGACCCCGTAACGCACCTGTCGCCGCGCCACGGCCTGGACGACATCTTCAAACTGTGAGGCATACTGAGGTTCTATATCTTTCCCGTCAAAATAGGACATCATCGCTTCATACGTATAAGACCCGGGCAAGCCAAAACAAGCGATGGCCATTGGCTTCGTCTTAGTCATGAGCGCCACCTGTCTTCCTGCTGCCGAGGAAAATATCCAGTATGGTCCAGGCCGTGGCCGCTTCTACGACAGGTACGGCCCGTTGGACAATGCAGGGATCATGTCTCCCTTTAATGACCAGTTTACAATCCGCCTGTGTATCCGTATCGATGGTATCCTGTTCTTTCGAAATGGATGCCGTCGGCTTGATGACCAGGTGGAAATTGACCGGCATCCCATTAGTGATACCGCCATTGATTCCCCCATTGTGATTGGTGCGCGTCCTGACCACTGTCCCGTCATAATAAAAGGAGTCATTGATTTCAGAGCCATGATGCGATGCCATGTCAAATCCATCACCAAAGGCTACCCCTTTGACGGCAGGAATAGAGAAAAACATATGAGACAGCCGGCTTTCGACCGAATCGAAGAACGGATCACCCAGGCCTGCCGGCAGTCCCAATATCTGCCCTTCTATCAAGCCACCTACCGAATCGAGCTGGCTTTTGGCTGTCAGGATTTCCTGTTCCATCAAAGCCGCCTTAGTTCCATCAAGGACAGGCAGCGTCTGCTGTTTCAATTGCTGAAACAGGGATGGCGACTCACCGCAGGGAGCAAAATGGCGGTCAGCAACCTGTCCGATGCGCAGGATATGGGCCCCTATGCAGATACTTTCCCTGGCCAGGATTTGGGAAGCTATGGCACCGGCAAAGACGAGTGGTGCTGTAATACGGCCGGAAAAATGACCGCCCCCGCGGTAATCATTGTATCCGTCATACCGTACCTTACCGCTGTAATCGGCATGACCGGGCCGCATCATATGGCGCAGCTGGTCATAATCCCGGCTGTGCTGATCATTATTGCGTATCAGGACACACAGCGGTGTTCCTGTCGTGTGGTCGTTGAAATAACCGCTTTCGATTTCAAAGGCATCGGCTTCCTGTCGTGCCGTAGACATAGCATTCCTTCCGGGAGCACGACGGGCCATTTCCTGCCGTACGGCATCCCAGTCGATAGAAATACCGGCAGGAAGTCCGTCCAGGACGGCCCCGATGGCCTTTCCATGAGATTCTCCAAAAATTGTCAGTCCTGCATGATATCCAAAGGTATTATTCATCACTGCCAGCCTCCTCTGTATATGTTCCGCCCATAGCCGCCACATCCTGCCAGAACCGGGGATAGGATTTCCTGACACATTCTGCCCCATCGATCTGTACCGGCCCTTCAGCAATCTGGGAAGCCACTGCCAGAGACATAGCAATGCGATGATCGTTCCAGGCCTGTACGCATCCACCATGAACCTGGCCGGTACCTTCAATGATGAGGCCGTCTGGTTCTTCTGTTATCCTGCCGCCTAATTTATTCAATTCTTCTGCCATGGCGTGGAGCCGGTCACATTCCTTGAGGCGGACACGGGCGGCATTGACGATATGAGTCGTGCCGCTGGCAGCCGTCGCCAAAACCGTCAACACCGGGACCAGATCCGGGCAGTCGCCGGCATCAATCGTCGTCCCTTTTAAAGCAGACGGACTGGCCATGAGGCCGTCTGGTTCTTCTGTTATCCTGCCACCCATGCGGCGGATAATATCGACGATGACTTCATCTCCCTGGGCGCTGTGGCGGCGGAGGCCGGTCAGTTTCACATCATGGCCCAGACAGCCTGCGGCCAGCCAGAATGCAGCCTGGGAATAATCTCCTTCTACCTCGTACCGGCCCGGCTGGTACGACTGACCGCCAGCAATCTGATACACACCTGGTTTTTCTTCTTCAACCTGCACGCCATGGCGGGCCATCGTATCCAGGGTAAGGCCGACATAACTGGCTGATTCCAGTGTCGTCGAGCTATAGAGAGCCGAATCTCCCGTAAGGAGTGGCAGTGTCAGGAGCAGCCCTGTAAAGAACTGGGAACTGACATTGCCCGGCAGAGTATACGCGCCGGGAGAGAGTGTCCCCGTCACCGTCAGAGGAAGACCGCCGTCGTCAGCTGTCTGATAGGCAATATGGCGGGACTGGAAGATAGCATAATATGGCTGGAGAGGCCGTGAAACAAGGCGTCCCCGGCCCGTGTACGTGACAGTGCGGCCGGTCAAAAGTCCCAACGGGATAAGGAAACGCAGTGTCGAACCCGATTCACCACAATCAACCGTCACAGGATTGCGACCCTGGCGGATACCGCCTTGTATTCGATAGGAAACGCGGCCTGGAAGTGTATCGGAAATTTCTTCTATTTGAGCACCAAAATGGCGGAGAACCCGGCAAGTCGCTTCGATATCTTCCGATGGGGAAATATGTTCGACCACGCTTTCTCCTTCTGCCAGAGCGGCACAGATAAGATCGCGGTGTCCCAGGCTTTTCGATGATGGGACGGCCAGTACGCCCCCGAACGGATGGGGTGTCATGCAGATATTCATGATGGTGTGCCTCCTGTGATATAAGTCGAAAGATCAGCCAGTTCCACTGGCAGCAGCCGGCAGGAACCAATCCGATTGAGGATGATGAGTGTCATATGAGAACCGCGCTTTTTCTTATCATGTCCGATATAAGGTAACAAGTCGTCAGCCGATGCGTCCACCGTATACGGAAGGTGATATCGTTTCAGGATGTCCACCAGACGTCGGGCCGTCCCCGCTTCGGTCAGTCCCAGTGCCTCAGTCCGTGCCGTGAGAAGAGCCATTCCTATGGCAACGCCTTCCCCATGAGTATAGTGACCAAACCCATACAAGCGTTCAATCGCATGCCCGATTGTATGGCCGAAATTCAGGATCATTCGTTCCCCCATATCATACACATCGTGTTCCACCACATCCGCCTTAATCCGGCAGCAAGTTTCTATAATTTCATCCCAATGAGAAGTAATGCTATGTTCATCCAGTGTTTCCATAAGGGAAAACAGGCCCGCATCACGGATACAACCGTATTTGATGACTTCTCCCAATCCATCGCGGACAAACCGTTCCGGCAGTGTCTGCAATAAATCCGGGTCAATTAATACGGCTTTAGGCTGATAAAAAGCACCGGCCTGATTCTTGCCGCTCGGCAGATCAATCGCCACTTTACCACCGACACTGCTGTCCACCTGGGCGATGATAGAGGTAGCAATCTGAACAAACGGCACGCCCCGCAGGAACGTAGCTGCCGCAAAACCTCCCAGATCTCCGACGACGCCGCCACCGAAGGTAATAATCATATCCGACCGGGTAATACCCAGGTCCGACAGCTTCTGATAGATGTCTAACAGCTGATTGGCATTTTTGTACGCTTCTCCTGCGGGAATGACAATGCATCCGGTCCGGAATCCTGCCTGCTGCAGGCTCCGTTCCAGGCGTTTACCATAGAGTGGTTCCAATGTGCTGTCCGTAATGATGGCAACTGTTTCTGCTTTTGTCAGACTGCAGATATAGTTGCCGGCCCGGTCGAGAAGGCCATTTTCAATATAGATTTCATACGAATCGTTTCCTAATTCAACGTGGATTTGTTTCATGAACTAATTCCCTTCTCCGCAAAGCGGCCTGCTGTAAAAATTGGGTCATGCCCTTGGTATCCTCATCAGAAAGCAGTTCGGCAAACGCTTTCAACGATGCACTGAACCGGTCAATTTCTTTCAAAAGGTTATCCTTATTAGAAAGGAACAGTTTGGTCCAGAGCGGGGCATTAATATCTGCAACGCGTGTCCCGTCACGGAAACTGCCGGCAACAAAATACCGCGTCATCGTATCCATCGATTCACTATTTATGAGAGATATGGCCAAAACATGGGGCAGACTGCTCGTATAAGCAATAAGTTTATCGTGTTCTGCTGCTCCTACGCGTACCACGTGGGCACAGCCAAGGGCACGTGCCATCCGTTCAATCACATCGACATGTTCCGGCTTATTGCCTTCCATAGGTACGAGTATATAATTGGCGCCATCAAAAATTTCAGCCCGGGACATGCCATAGCCACTGCCTTCCCTTCCTGCCATTGGATGTCCCGGGACAAAATCCAGATCATTCCGGAGCAGTGACCTGATCCGGTCAGCCGAATCTCCTTTGATGCCAGCGACATCTGTCAGCAGAGCCCCTTGTTTAAAATCCTGACGGTGCTGTCCAATAAACGCCATCATAGCATCTGCAGCCATGCAGAAAATGACTATATCGGCCTCCCCTAGAAGCTGACTGCCATCATTCGATGCTTCATCAATGGAACCATCGGCCAGTGCCTCTGCCAGAGCCGCCTGATTAACGTCAATCCCAATGATAGACCTGACATGTAATTTTCGTAATCCCTTGGCATACGAACCGCCAATAAGTCCCAGCCCGACAATCGCGATGACATAATCCGTAAAAAAACCACTGTCTGTATTTTCCATTGCGTTCCCCCCAAAATATTCGCTGCCTGATAGCTGTTGGCAACGTTTCCTCTTTAGTATACTAAATGACGTACACTAGAAAAAGAGGTTCCCCTGATTTTCTTTTATACCGTACAGTCAATAACAGGAATCAGATAGCATACCATAAAAAAAGCAGGCTCCCATGAGCCTGCCTTATGCTGCATCCGCCGCTGCCGTCTTATACAGTGATATTTTCCCACTGATTCAAACAACCCATGTCTTTGTCTCGTCTATGCATTTATCACAGCAAAAATAGCCAGTGCCCAAATACAGGTAGGCCTGGCTGTTTCTAAAGCTATATGCAACTGCCGTGAAAGACATAGCGTTATTCATGGTACGGCTCCTTGCAGAACTGAAATTTAAAATAAGATAAACATATACTATACCGAAATTGTTTCCTTGTCAAGGACTTTTGTATACCATCACCAGCTTGGCGGAATAGCCGTTGTGACGACGCGGAATGTATAGCCCTGGCTCTTGAGCAGTTTAATGAGTCCCGGCAAAGCTTCTACCGTCGCCTGATGGCCACTGGCATCATGCATGAGAATGACCAGGTGGCTGTGGAGATATGGCCGCAATGCCAGCTGCTTCTTAATATTTTCTATTTCTTTTCCAGCTGTTTTACCCGTCCCATCGGCATCTCCCGTCAGGGCATTCCAGCCTACTTCGATATACCCTTCCTGGTTGAGAGCCTGCCAGAACGCCTTGGTAAAATGTCCCGATGTGCCACCCGGCGCACGGCTGATAATAGGACGCACGTGGATGACATCATAAATCAGACCGGCCGTCTGATCGACTTCATCCATATAGGCTTTAGGCGACGCATACAGTTTCTTATAATCATGGCTGTAGGAATGGATGCCGATGGCATTGCCCGATTCATAAATAGCCTTCACGACGTCGGGATACCGTTCTACATTATTACCGGTCAGAAAAAACGTAGCATGAATCTGTTCGTCTTTCAGGATTTTCAGTATTTTTGTCGTATTTTCTTTATTCGGCCCATCATCAAAGGTTAGATAGGCCACATGATCCCCATAATAATAATCCCTGGTCGTACCGTATGTCAGAGGAAGACCTTTGTCCCTGCGCTGCTGTACCGTATAATGATCATACACAGGCAGGTCATTATCGACAGCTGGCAGAGTAAAATCATCTCCCACAAATGCCACATCGGGGTGAGATATGGCAGCAGCCTGTTGTACCTCCGGTGCTATATGTCCGTGATGATTATACAAAAACCATCCACTACCTGCTAACACACATATGGCCAATAAACCAGTTATTATTCTTCCCTTCACGTTCTCTACTCCTTACCTTTTGATTCCATTCCTTACCTTTTAACAGATTTCATCGTCAGGCTGTTCTGACGGCTGAATCCCTTCCACGCTTTTTTAATCAATATGCGCATCATATCTATAGTCAGCTCCCGGCGTTCCTGCTCAGAACAAGGGCCGAAATTTTCAAAATCCAGTTCTTCGCTGACCATGTGAGCCACATTTTCTCTGGCCTGCAGTCCTTTGGCAGACAATTCCTCACTAGCCTTTTCTGCAATAGCTGCTGCACCGGGACGACCGCCGACGACAATCCGCCACTGATCTTCTCCCATAGTGACAGCGCCAGTCAGATATGGCTGCTGGCCCGTCTCACTTCTGTAGGCCATATACGCGGTATAGACGAACTCCCGGGCAATCACGATTTCTGTGATTAATTCCCCCATAGGAGGACACGAAAGATAATCCCGCAATTCCATACGCCCTTTGTCTTCCAGGACCACATCGACAGTCAGGGACAAGAGAATAGGAAGCAGCATGGAAAAAGGCTGTTTGGAAGCAATCAGGCCACCCAGCGTTGCCCTCTGTTTCAGTTCCCGGTCCGGTACCTCTCTCAAAGATGCACATATGGCCCCTCCTGCCAGGCCCTTCAACAGTGGCGATTTCTCTATTTCTGCCATCGTCGTCATCGCGCCGACAGCGATTTCTTCTCCTCCGTCCCGGATATAGGAAAGCCCGGCATGATCCAATTCGATGGCCAGTTTATAATGAGTATCTTTACGTTTCAACTCCTGCGCACCGGCTACAAGAACTGACGATGCGACAGTCCGGTAAGCACTATACGCTTCAGCCGATGTATGGGGAGCAATGACACTATCACTCGATACCACTTGGCGCACCTCCTTTCACAACAGTTTTATTCTATTACTTTAATAGTCCTTGTGCAACATGACTGCGATGCAAATCCAAAAGAAACGACTCATGAGTACAATCCAGGATCCGCTCAATCAGTGCATCCGGCCCCAGCCTATCATAGGCTTCCAGTTCATCGGCATACAACAGGACTGGCATTAGTAATTGGATAATTATGCCATCGTCCAAAGTCAGTTCTCCCAATTCACCATCAAACTGTACCATAAGGACTCCACAAAGATCACTTTCCGTAGTGAATGGTTCGTTTGACTCTGAATTGGGAAGGATGAACCCGTAAGACATCCACAGATGATGAGCATGCGGAAATTTAGCCAGATCACGGATCATCCGAAGCGGCCAGGCAGCCTGTTCCCCCATAGAAAGAATTCGGTCATGGGCAAACGGCCAGTCAGATGGCAGCATCAGACACAGTTCACTATATGATTCCCGCACTTCGCTACTTTCCGTTCCTTCGGGATAGGTCATCGGTGTGGCACTCATCCCCAGAGTATGAATAACATAAAACGGCTCTTCTGTCGTAGGATATAAAACCTCTATATCAACAGGCAGCGGAACCGGTTCCGTATCAGCCAGGACCGTCCGTTTCCGGTTGGGAAACAACGTATGGAAGTATTGTTCCACTGCTCCGGTATATTCACGATGCAATACGGGCACCGGTTTCATTACCAGATCATTCATAGAAAAAAAATGTGTGATTTTAGGAATCGGACAACGGTCCATCGGTATCACTCCCTTATGTTCTATCTTACTATAACATAGACCGGCCATTTGTTGAACCCATCAGACGCCCTTTCCTTTTTTAGTCAGGTCTCTAATGCCGGTTTATATGGGAAAACAGATATCCGGAAGACTGCATTATCTGTACCGGTAAGTATATGCTATATATACATTATATGATGTGATATGATGTACAGATATTCATCATATCACATATACCATCTATATCGCATTACGCATTTTGTCCTTATATAGCAAACAAATATAGTCTATTTATAATACATTACAAATTATCATTTATAAAATAATATTAAGGCATGATACAGCCGTTCATTTATTTTTTAATATAAATTAAGTTTTTTCATTATATTTTATTTGCATTTATTTATATTTTTAGTATTTTCCTGAAAATGTTATAATTTATTTTCACATTATGGTATTTGCAAACGAAAAAAAAAGTGTTATGATAAGGCCGTAGAGAGAAGTTCGGGGTAAACTAATTTTTCAAATGAGGTGAAGCTTTATGAACAAGTATCTTGCATCTGTAATCGAAAACGTCAAAACGAAACACGCTAATGAACCGGAATTTGTCCAGACCGTAGAAGAAGTATTCTCGTCCCTGGATCCTGTCGTAGAACGTCATCCGGAATACGAAAAATACGATCTCCTGAATCGCATGGTCGAACCGGAACGGATGTTTACATTCCGCGTTGTCTGGGAAGATGATAACGGTAAAATCCATACCAATACAGGTTATCGCTGCCAGTTCAACGGCGCAATCGGGCCATATAAAGGTGGTCTCCGTTTCCAGAAAAACGTATATCCCGGTATCATTAAATTCCTCGGTTTCGAACAGATTTTCAAGAACTCTCTGACGGGTCTTCCTATCGGTGGCGCCAAAGGTGGGGCAGACTTTGATCCCGATGGCAAATCCGATGCAGAAATTATGCGTTTCTGCCAGAGCTTCATGCAGGCCCT
>NZ_DGRS01000061.1:47405-47584 GCF_002391155.1 Megasphaera sp. UBA4382
GGCGGCCGTGAAATCGGTTACCTCTTCGGCGAATATCGTCGTCTGAAAGGCTGCTTCGAAAACGGCGTACTGACCGGGAAAGGCTTCAGCTATGGTGGATCCCGTATTCGTCCGGAAGCGACAGGCTATGGTGCTGTATACTATCTGGAAAATGTCCTCAAACACGATGGCGAAGACAT
>NZ_DGRS01000077.1:0-25759 GCF_002391155.1 Megasphaera sp. UBA4382
TCTTACTATTGTTGGTTTGTTACTCTTTCTTTGACGTTCTATCTCTAGAACCTCGCACTACCGAGTTAATCTCGGTATAAGTGATTCGCTCATGTTTGCGCGTCGCCTTTCGGCTCCTTCAAACATGGCTCTCTACTTATCTGGCGTTCATTCGTATGTTGCATTGTTCAGTTTTCAAAGGTCATCTGTCAGCCGCATGATTGAGATGAAGGAAGTTCATCGCTCATCGCGGCGACTTGTATATCTTAACAAACTCACAGGAGTTTGTCAAGCACTTTTTTGAAATACTTTTGAGAGGAGGAAGGAAACCTTCCCGTCCGCTCAACAGCTTGTTTAGTATATCCCACTCTTCCCCTCTTGTCAAGTTTTTTTTTAAAAGCCGGCAGGCGAACGCTCTTTCATTCACCTGTCGGCTTTATACACCTGATTCTTATTCTACAGTAACACTCTTAGCCAGATTTCTCGGCTTGTCTACATCATTTCCTCTGACTACGGCTGCATAGTACGCCAGCAGCTGCAGGGGAATAACCGTCATGACGGGCATGACAAAATTATCCGATTTGGGGATTTTGATGATATAGTCCACCGTCTTGGCCACTTCCGTGTCATCATCCTGCACGACGCCTACTACCTGGGCATTGCGGGCCTTGACTTCTTTGATATTGCTTATCATCTTTTCTTCTACATCCCGCTGGGTAGCCAGGGCTATGACGGGGACACCGTCAACAATCAGGGCCAGGGTACCGTGTTTCAGTTCACCACCGGCATAGGCTTCGGCATGGATGTAGGAAATTTCTTTCAGTTTTAAAGCCCCTTCCATGGCCAGGCCATAATCCATAGAGCGGCCGATGAAAAAGACATCTTCTTTATTCTTGAATTTTTCTGCCAGCTGTTTCACATCATCGGCATGGTCAAAGATATACTGGCACTGCTCCGGAACCTTCTGCAGATCCTGAAGAATCTCTGTTTCTTTTTCTGCGCTAAGCTGCCCGTTGAGACGACCCATGTAGAGTGCCAGCAGCAGCAATGCTACGAGCTGTGTCGTATAGGCCTTTGTCGATGCTACAGCGATTTCCGGGCCTGCCCAGGTATAAACAACCTGGTCTGCTTCCCGGGAGATAGACGAGCCGACGACATTGGTAATAGCCAGAGAGCGGGCTCCCCGCCGTTTTGCTTCTTTGAGTGCCGCCAGTGTATCAATCGTTTCCCCGGACTGACTGATGATAATGCACAGCGTCTTGCTATCTGTCAGGGGATCGCGATAGCGGTATTCTGAAGCAATGTCTACTTCGACGGGAATGCGGGCCAGTTTTTCAATGAAATACTTAGCCAGCAGCCCGGCATGATAAGCCGTACCGCAGGCGGTGATCATAATCTTTCCGATAGAGTTGATATCTTCCGGCGACCAGTTGAGTTCGTCGAATTTAACCGATTTGCCATCGTCCGCCACGCGGCAGCTCAGGGTATCACGGATAGCCTTGGGCTGTTCAAAAATTTCTTTGATCATAAAATGCTCAAAGCCGCCTTTTTCAGCAGCTTCAGCATCCCAATTGACCTCAAATACTTTTTTGGAAACAGGCTGCCCGTCCAAATCCGTTACCCAGACGCTGTCTTTTTTGACAATAGCGACTTCGCCATCGTTCATGATATACGTCCGGCGCGTATAGTTGAGAATAGCCGGTATATCCGATGCAATATAATTCTCCCCGTCGCCGAGTCCCACAATAAGCGGATTATCCTTTTTGCAACAGATAATCGTATCGGGCTGATATGTACTCATGAAGACCAGGGAATAAGAGCCACGGAGCCGTTTCAGGACCCGGCGGACTGTGCTGGCAAAGTCACCATCATACATGTCAGAGCAGAGGTGAGCCACGACTTCTGTATCCGTTTCTGATTTGAACTGATAGCCTTTGGCCAGTAATTCTTCTTTCAACGTCATGTAGTTTTCAATGATGCCATTGTGGACGACTGCAAATTTCCCGTCCATGCTCATATGAGGATGAGAATTGACATCAGAAGGGCCGCCATGGGTAGCCCAGCGGGTATGACCAATGCCGATAGTCCCGATATTGGGGTCCTGTTCGACAACTTTCTTCAGGTTGACCAGCCGGCCCACTTTTTTCTGTACTTTTATTTTTCCATCATGATATACAGCTATGCCAGCAGAATCATAGCCTCTGTACTCTAATTTAGCAAGGCCTTCCAAAAGAAAATCTGCCGCCTGGCGGTCGCCAACATAACCAACAATACCACACATAATTTTTTCCTCCTGTTTTCCGGGGCTGCGCCGTAAAATAGGCACACTACCCCTGTGCGCTCCCTGCAATGATTTTGTCCACCCTGTTACCAGTGTGATTTTTTCATTACATGACGGCCGGAGCTACCGAGAGACATCCGCTGAATCTTCGATACTTCTCTACCTCGTCTGCCTGTTCCTCACGCAGGCACTAGCGCTATCCATTTTACGAATGGATTCCTAAACGAATAAAAAGGAATGAAGTAGTATACTCCATTCCCTTATTTTAATATAAGCTATGACTCTGGTCAATACCCGCGCTTATTTCGACGGTCCCATTTCATGTTCTACGACGAGGGCGATATCGTCTACGATGCGCTGCAGCTGGTCCAGATCCGGGCCTTCCGCCATAACGCGGATAAGCGGTTCCGTTCCGGACGGACGCACGAGGATCCGGCCTTCATCACCCAGTTCTTCTTCCCCGGCAGCGATAGCCGCCATGATGAGATTGTTATTTTCCCAGCCCGATTTCGTTTGTACGGTGACATTTTTCAGGATCTGCGGATATTTCGTCATGATTCCTGCCAGTTCAGACAAAGGCTTCTGGCGTGTTTTCATGATAGACAGCAGCTGCACAGCCGTCAACAGGCCATCGCCCGTCGTATTATAATCGAGGAAAATAATATGTCCCGATTGTTCGCCTCCCAGGCAATAGCCATCTTTGCGCATCCGTTCCAGGACATAACGGTCCCCGACGGCAGTGATGACGCTCTGGCACCCCATTTCTTTCAGGGCCTTGTGGAAACCGATATTGCTCATGACCGTACCGACGACCGTATCCTGTTTCAGCCGCCCTTCTTCTTTCAATTTCAGGGCGCAGAGGAGCATAATCTGGTCGCCATCCATTTCCTGTCCTTTTTCATCGACAGCCAGGCAGCGGTCGGCATCGCCGTCATTGGCGATACCGATATCGGCACCGTTCTGCAGGACTGCTTCTTTAAGGCTTTCCAGATGGGTAGAACCGCAGTGGTCGTTGATATTGATGCCATTGGGTTCATGGTGGATAGCGATGACTTCCGCACCGAGCCGGCGGAAGATATCCGGACCGAGCTGGGAAGCCGATCCATTGGCCCCGTCATGGACGATTTTTAGTCCTGTCAGGTCGACATCGGTAGACTGGACGATGAAATCTTCATATTCATCCTGCAGATTCGTCCAGTTAGAAATCGTACCGATAGCTGCGCCGGTCGGACGGCTCTGGATACCGGAACGTTCATCTTTGAGCATGTATTCTTCAATACGGTCTTCTGTTTCATCGGGCAGTTTATATCCGTACTGGTCAAAGAATTTGATACCATTGTATTCAAACGGATTATGGGAAGCCGAAATCATGACGCCAGCGTCGAGATGATGGACCCGTGTCAGATAGGCAATGGCCGGTGTCGGAATCACACCGACAAGATAGCAGTTTCCCCCTGCCGAGGTAATCCCTGCTGCCAGGATGCTTTCGAGCATCGTTCCGGAAATACGCGTATCCCTGCCGATAAGGAATGTGGGATGTTCTTTTTCCTGTCCCAGTACGTACGCAGCCGCCCGTCCCAGATGATATGCCAGTTCCGGCGTCAATGTATCATTTGCTATACCTCGTACTCCATCAGTTCCAAACAATCTTGCCATTTATTTTCCCTCCAACGGTTGATATATAGTTATAATTGCGATAGCCGTTTCCAGACCATCGAGAAAAGCACTCATAATTCCTCCGGCATATCCGGCTCCTTCGCCGACAGGATAGAGGCCGCTGCTGCCATCAGCCATACGGTCTTCTCCCCGGACAATCCGTACGGGAGCGCTGGTCCGGGTCTCTACGCCCGTCATGACGGCGTTATGATCGTCAAAGCCATGAATACGCCGGCCAAAATATGGCAGGGCCTTTGCCAGCGTATCAGTCACAAAGCCGGGCAGAACGCGGCGCAGATTGGTCCAGACGACGCCGGGCCGGTAAGACGTGACAGACGGCATCTGCCCCGTATCGTCCCGTCCCAGGAACGATCCTACCGTTTGTGCCGGTGCCTTATATGTCCTGCCGCCTGCTTCATAGGCCAGCTTTTCATAGCGACGCTGGAATTCTATTCCCGCCAGTGGCGTCGAACCGCCCACGTCATCGGCCGTCACATTGACGACGAGAGCGCTGTTGGCAATACCACTATCCCGTTTGTACAAGCTCATGCCATTGGTCACGACACCGCCTTCTTCTGACGCGGCCGCTACGACGACGCCGCCGGGACACATACAGAAAGAATAGCAGGACCGGTCGCTTTGTTTATCATGATATACAAGTGCATAATCGGCGGCATCCAGTCCCAGCTCAGCTGCGCTGCAGCCATACTGGGAATGATCAATCAAGTCCTGGGTATGTTCGATGCGTACGCCTACGGCGAAATCTTTCCGTTCCATATGGATTCCCTGCTGGTACAACATGTGGTACGTATCGCGGGCACTGTGCCCGATTCCCATGATGACGACCTCTGCCGGGACCGTCTCCGTGCCATTGATGGTAACTGAAGTAATCTGCCCCGTATCGTCTCTGCCGATATCAGTCACACAGCTGTTGAAATGAATGGTCCCGCCCATGCGTTCGATAGTCTGGCGCATATTCTTTACGACGCGTCGCAGGATATCCGTACCTACGTGAGGATTATAGGCATACTGGATATCTTCCGGTGCCCCGGCCTGGACAAACATCTGGAGTATCCTGGGCAGCAACGGGTGATTGACCCGCGTCGTCAGTTTTCCGTCTGAAAAAGTGCCGGCTCCGCCTTCACCGAACTGTACATTCGACTCGGGACGGAAGGGGCCGCCGTCCCAGAACTCTTCTACATGGCGTGTCCGCGTATCGATATCGCAGCCTCGTTCATAGACTACAGGCCGGTATCCATGACGGGCCAATTCCAGGGCTGCCGCCAGACCAGACGGACCGGTACCGACGACGACCGGCCGGTGGGCCAGTTTCCGGTTTCCAGGATGAATCGGCGGTTCAGGCCGGATCTCTAGTTTTCGAACGTCTTTGGCGTCGTGGCAATGTTTCCATACCCGCGCTTCGTCAGCCAGGGTGACATCGACCGTAAACACAAAGTAGATGTGCGGTTTCCGGCGGGCATCTATGGAACGCCGTACGATGACCAGACGCTGTATGTCTTCCTTACGGCAGCGTAATTTCTTCGCTGCCAGGACCGGGAGCGGCTTTTCCATCGGAACGGCGGTCCGTATATTTAGTACTCTGAGCAAAATGATTCTCTCCTTTAATCGTCCTTGCCGACTTCAACGGTGACTTTAATCGTATCCGGCGCAAAGACGGCCCCATCAATGGATGGCGCAGACATTTCAAAGTCTTTCGTTTCACTGATACCGCTGACATTGACTGCTGCCAGATTGATGCCTGACACGGTACCGACGACATCAGACCGTCCGCGTATTTCTACACTTTCCGGAATGGGACTGACACGCTTTACGGTATACCCGTCAGCCGGGTCCCCCGTCGTCGTCACATAGACCGGGACCCGTTTGGTCACGGCATCGGTCAGCAGTTTCACATTGACCTTGCTCTGCCACGGCGTCATTTCCAGCCCATCTATAGGAGATCCATCGGCATGGACCAGATGAATCGGTGCCATGACCGAGAAGTCCTGGTTTTTATCACCGACCGGAATATCGATGATGGCCCGGTCTACCTGCTGAATAAGGCGGCGGGCTCCACTGACGACGACTGTATCGGGCACCATGCGCAGACTGCTGATAGCTACATTATCGGGTAGCTTGCCGTTGAGATGAGGCGTCAGTTTGAATTCCTGTACGGCATAGACATCAATATAAATTTTTGCCGAATTCTGTGCCTGTTTCTTCAGTTCCGTCCCATTGGGAATCTGTACGTGTATCGGGACTTCCATTTCACCTTCCTGGGCGTTGGAAAGGTCGATATAGGCCTTGATATCCGATGCACCAACGTTAATAATCGTATTGCGCGGACCGGAAAGGCGGACGTAGACTGTCTTGGGGACATTGGCCGCAATATACTGGGAATTGAGATTTTCTACGGTGACCGGTACGGTATAGCTGCCTTCGCTCGTCGGGTTTTGTTCATTGATGATGACAAACCAGAGGACAATGGCCAGAATGAGACAGATGATGCGCAGCTGCCATTTTTGATTGAGCTTGATCATTATTTCATCGGCCTCCATTTCAATATGTTGGCCAGCCCCTGAGGCTGCCGTTTGAGGAATGTCATAAGAACGTTGCGCAGTGCCGTGCCGTCGAGATGACGGTAAATGTGGCCGCCGTATGTGTAAGAAATCGATCCCGTTTCTTCACTGACTACTACGACGACAGCATCGGCCAGTTCACTGATACCGATAGCGGCCCGGTGGCGCGTCCCCAATTCCGTCGAAAGGGAACGGTCACTGGTAAGCGGCAGCAGACACCCCGCCGCCATGATGCGGTCATCGCGGATGATAACCGCTCCGTCGTGGAGCGGCGTATTGGGAATAAAAATATTTCCCAGCAGTTCCCGCGACACTTTACCGTCAATCTGAATGCCCGTGTCAATATAATCATTGAGGCCGACATCCCGTTCAAAGACGATGAGTGCCCCCGTATGAGTTTTGGACATGGATTCCGTAACAGCTACGATTTCATCGAGCAGCCGCTCCAGTGCTTCCATATCGACGACCTGGCTGGAACGGATGAGGCGGCCGCGGCCGATTTGCTCCAGGGCACGGCGCAATTCCGGCTGGAATACGACAGGCAAGGCAAACATGATGACCATCATGCCCTGTTGAAGCATCCAGTTGATGACGTGAAGATTGAGAAAGCGGCTGCTGCTGATTACCGTAACGGCACCGAGGACGATGAGGCCTTTGATAAGGGCCACAGCCCGCGTATTACGGATCAGGATCAGCATTTTATATAAAAAGAAAGCGACGAGCAGAATATCTACAACATCGAGCAGGCGGAAACTGCTGATGAATCCCTGAATTGGTAAATACATAGTACACTCCCTGATATAATATCTGAAGACAGTACGTACATGAGACATTTCATGCAGTATTTTTATTGTACAATATTTCAGGGGCGCTGAAAAGAGCTTCTTCCCTGACCTGAAGCAAATAAAAACTGGCACTGAAGATAATCGTACTTCAGCACCAGTCTCCATATCAATATAGTCATTCCGCTTTTGCTTTGTCTTCGTCCGGGGCAGCAGCCGCTTTGGCAGCTTCTTCGGCGTTCTTTATGGCCTTTTCCTGATTCGCCAGGTCTTCAAAATTATACGATTTCAATTGTTTGGCCAGATTACGCTGAATACCGGCAAAGGCCGCGTAAATGGAACACATGCCGCTGCATCCTTTAGAACACGATCCCACGTCATGAAGGCAGCGCTGTAATTCCGTCTGTCCTTCTACGGCTTCAATGATATCAAAAAGGGTAATATCTTTCGGTGCGCGCTGGAGGGCAAATCCTCCTTCTACGCCCCGGTATGATTTCATGATATTGGCAGCCGTCAGACTGCGCATGATTTTTAACAAGAAGCGTTCCGGTATATTCTGTTTTTCTGCCAGGGCAGCTCCCGTTATTTTTGTTCCTTCCGGCAAAGATGCCAGGTACAATACCATACGAAACGCGTAATCTGTTGCCTGATTCAATCTCATAGCAAAATTCCTCCTTGCTGATGGGACTATGACTAACCAGCCCCATCGTTATCCTTGCTTATTATTATACAATAATTCACTAAATTCGTATAGTTTTTTTGACACAATATCCCCTATTTTTTTGACATAATACAAAAAGCTGTGCAAATACGCAAGCGTATTGCACAGCCATAATACCGTATTTAGTTATAACAGACTCAGCCCCAGGTAGATAACAGCCGAAATACTGGCACTGATGGGAATCGTAATGACCCAGGCCAGAAGCATGCTGCGGGCTACCCCCCAATGAACGGCACGGACCCGTTCAGCCGAACCGATGCCCATGATAGAACCGGATACGACGTGAGTCGTACTGACCGGCAGGTGCAGGAAAGTCGCCGTAAAGATGACAATCGACGAATTCAGATCTGCAGCAAAGCCATTGATGGATTCCATCTTGAAGATTTTCGTTCCCATCGTAGAAATGATGCGCCAACCGCCGGCCGATGTCCCCAGCGCCATCGATGTGGCACAGGCGATTTTTACCCATATGGGAATTTCCATAGTTTCAATGTAACCGCCGGACAGTAACGCCAGGGCGATAATGCCCATAGCTTTCTGCGCATCGTTCGAACCGTGGGAAAAAGCCATGAGGCTTGCCGACACGAGCTGCATTTTGCGGAACTGCCGGTTCAGGGTAATAGGAGAAAAATTACGGAAAATCCATAATAGCCCGATCATGACAAAGTACCCCGTTGCAAGTGCCACGATTGGCGACAGAATCAGGGACATGATGATTTTGCTGATCCCCGTTATATCCAGGGCAGCCGGTCCGACGCTGATGGAGACGGCACCGATAACGCCCCCGACAAGAGAATGGGAGGAACTGCTGGGGATACGGTAATACCAAGTCGTTATATTCCAGATAATCGAACCGATCAGAGCGGCTACAATGACTTCCAGACTGATCTGGGATGGGTTGAGGACCAGATCACCGCCAATGGTCTTTGCGACACCGGTACTGATCATGGCGCCGGCAAAATTCAGTGTAGCCGCCATGATAATAGCATGACGGGGCGTGATTGCCCGTGTCGATACACTGGTGGCAATGGCATTGGCCGTGTCATGAAACCCATTGACATAATCAAAAAGAACGGCAAGCAATACGACTGCCCAGATTAACCAATGCTCAGGCATACTTCAATACAACCCTCCTGAACGTGACAACCAAATCTTCACAGTCATCTGTCACGTCTTCGACAGACTGCAGTATTTCTTTCCATTTGATAATTTCGATGGGATCTTTGCATTCGGCAAACAGCTTTGCCATTTCTTCGTGATAGAGGTCATCACAATCCTGTTCCAGTTTCAGCACCTTTTTACTGCGTGCTTCTACTTTGAGATAGTTCTTTTTCAAATCCTTCATATATCCGATAGATTTGCGGATTTCCTTCATCGCTTTGGCCGTAATGACCGTCATCTGTTTAGTTCCTTCCGTAGCCTCGCCGACCTTGTACATCCACATTTTATCCATGATGTCATTAATGCTGTCTACAGTCGCATCCAGCTGGTCTATTAGCTGCTGGATATCTTCCCGGTCCATGGGGGTAATAAACGTTTTTTGCAGCCGTTTCATCGTTTCGACTACCAGTTCATTTGCCTTTGTCTTCAGATCAAAAATCTGATGCATGGCGTCTTCTGTAGGGATTTCCCGGTTCATGGCCTGACGCAGCAGATCAGCTGCTTCATAGCTGATACGGGCATGTTCGTCGAGCAAGGTGAAAAACTTCTCTTCTTTCGGCTTTAAATGGAATGCCATAGTCGTCCAATCTCCTCATTTTTACAAGTACATACCGGCCGTAGAATTTACAAAAACATGACGCATTTATCGTCAAAATTTTACAATGGCCTACTTTGCATTATATCATATGCGCTTTTTTTATTCTACATAATCGTTTTACTTTTCATAATTTCTGATGCATTATTTTAAACCAGTATTTCTTATCTTTATTATTTACAAAAAAGAAAAGTCTCCAATCGCCTAAAAAGAAAAGGGGAAATGGAGACTTTAATATGATATATAAAATTTACAATATCATTTACTGATATCCTATGGATTATTTGATGACAGCCTTATGGATGATTTCCAGGAAATCACCGGCTTTCAGGCTGGCACCGCCAACCAGTCCGCCATCAATGTCGGGGCAGGCTGTCAGTTCTGCTGCATTTTTGCCTTTAACGCTTCCGCCGTACAAAATGGATACATCCTGTGCAGCTGTGTCATCATAGAGAGCTGCCAGCTTTTTGCGGATAATGTCGCATACTTCTTCTGCCTGAGCAGCCGTCGCCGTTTTGCCCGTCCCGATAGCCCAGATAGGTTCGTAGGCGATGACCACTTTCGTTATATCAGCTGCCGCAATATCTTTCAGGGCGTTTTCGATCTGACCTTCTATCCAGGACTGCATAATACCGCCTTCACGCTGGGCCAGCGTTTCCCCACAGCAGAGAATCGGCGTGAGTCCATGGGCTAGTGCAGATTTAACTTTCAGATTGACCGTTTCATCCGTTTCATTGTTGTATTCCCGCCGTTCCGAATGGCCGATGATGACATGGCTGACGCCGATATCTTTTAACATAGCCGGCGATACTTCGCCTGTGTAAGCGCCGTTGTCCAGCCAATGCATATTCTGGGCAGCGACATGTACAGCCGTTCCTTTTGTCAGTTCTACAGCCATCGGCAAATAGGGAAATACGGGGGCGATGACAATATCTGCCTGTTCCGCACCAGTAAGTCCCTGTACGAGAGCCGTGATGGTTTCCCGCGTTTCTTTTCCGGTGTGATTCATCTTCCAGTTACCTGCAATAATTGTTTTTCTCATCTCGAAAACTCCTTTGCGACTGATATAAGTAGATTTATTTATCACTCAGCGATTCTATACCGGGCAGCTTCTTGCCTTCCAGATATTCCAGGGAAGCGCCGCCGCCAGTAGAGATATGGCTGATCTGATTAGCAAGGCCTGTTTTATTTACAGCCGAAACGGAGTCACCGCCGCCGACAATGGAAACCGCCTGGGAATGAGCTACTGCACGGGCAACAGCTTCTGTGCCCTTTGCGAAGTTTTCCATTTCAAAGACTCCCATCGGACCGTTCCAGACGATGAGTTTCATCGGTTCCAGTTCACGGGCAAACAGTTCCTGTGACTTTGTACCGATATCGAGGATCATCCAGTCTTCCGGCACGGCATCAGCCGGTACGACTTTATGAGCCGCATCGTTAGAGAACGTTTCCGCTACGTTCACATCGACGGGCAGCAGCAGTTTCTTTCCTTCGTCTGCTGCCTGGGCGATAAGTTTCTTCGCCAAATCGATTTTATCGGCTTCTACCAGAGACTTTCCAATACCATACCCCTGGGCTGCCAGGAAGGTATTGGCCATGCCGCCGCCAATAATCATGACATCGACTTTTGGCAGCAGATTGGAAATGACTTCAATCTTATCGGAAACTTTGGCACCACCAATGATTGCTGCGAAGGGGTGTGCCGGATGATCGACGGCACCACCGATAAAGCGGATTTCTTTTTCCAGAAGGAAACCGGCTGCCATAGGAAGAAAAGCGGCAATACCGGCTACGGATGCATGAGCGCGGTGGCAGCATCCAAAGGCGTCGTTGATGCCTACATCGGCGAGAGAAGCCAGCTTGCGGGAGAATTCCGGATCATTCTTTTCCTCTTCCCCGTGGAAGCGCAGGTTTTCCAGGAGCAGGACCTGGCCCGGCTGCAGTGCCCCGGCCATAGTTTCCGTTTCGGCTCCGATGCAGTCCGGTGCCATCTGCACGGGAATCCCCAGCAGTTCCGACAGGCGGGCTGCCACCGGTTTTAAGGAATATTTTGCAACGGCCTTTCCCTTTGGCCGGCCCAGATGGCTGGCCAGGATGACCGCAGCCTGATGGTCGAGGAGATAGCGGATTGTCGGCAATGTTTTCTGGATCCGTGTATCGTCGGTGATAACGCCATTTTCATCAAGTGGCACGTTGAAATCAGCGCGGACAAATACTTTTTTCTTATCTACATCTACATCAGTAATTATTTTTTTCATAGTAGTCTCTCCTCTCGTCAGTCGAGACCCTGGGATGTGAGGTATTTCACCAGTTCGACGACGCGGCGGGCATATCCCCATTCATTATCATACCAGGAGACAATTTTCACCATGCCTCCGTCCATGACCATATTCAGGGGAATATCGATGGTCGTCGTATTTTCATTGCCGCGGTAATCAACCGAAACGAGTTCATCTTCGTTAGTATCGATGATGCCTCTGTATTTCCAAGCAGCGGCTTTTTTGAAGGTGCTGTTCAAATCTTCCAGGGTAACGTTTTTATCTTCTAATTCCAGTACAATATCCACAATGGAGACATCCGGTGTCGGTACGCGGACTGCCCGGCAGCTCAGTTTGCCTTCGAATTCCGGCAGGACTTTGGTAATGGCTTCGGCAGCCCCTGTCGTCGTCGGAATGATCGACATGCCCGCTGCCCGGGCGCGGCGGAAATCTTTATGGGATACGTCGAGTATTTTCTGGTCCGTCGTGTAGGAATGGATGGATGTGGTCATACCGCGTCTGACACCATACGTATCATTCATCAGTTTCAGGATAGCAGCCAGACCGCAGGTTGTCATAGAAGCGCCGGAAATGACGTGGTGCTTCTTGGGATTGTATTTATCTTCATTGACGCCAAGGACAATCGTAATGTCATCGATGGTGGATGGTGCCGTAATGATGACTTTTTTTACGCTGCCTCCCAGGGGAAGACGACTCTGGGAACTCGCCGTGCGGCGGCCGGCATATTTGCCCGATGATTCGATGATAATCTGGGCACCGAGAGCATCCCAATCGACATCTTTCACATCTTTCTGCTGAAACAGCGGATAGGCTTTCCCATCAACGATGATGTGGCCCGTATCATAGGTCACGTTATTTTTCAATGTGCCATAGATGCTGTCATATTTCAGAAGATGGGCCATCTGTTTCGGAGAACCGATATCATTGATGCCGACGATTTCGATTTCATCCTGATAGCGCTGGGCAATCTTAAAAAAACTTCTGCCAATACGCCCAAATCCATTAATACCTACTTTTACCATGCTATACACCCTTTCCTCATTATCATATCATCTTCAGGATTTGTTCTGCGGCTCCTTCATCTGTAACGAGGATTCCTGTACGGCAGGCACGCATCACCGCAAGGATAGCTTCAGCCTTGCTGGTTCCGCCTGCGACAGCTATAACATGTGGATGTTTTTTTATGTCTTTTAAAGAAATACCGGCATTGCTCGTCACGTGGACGACATGACCATCGAGACTGCAATAGCAGCCCAGGGACTCGCCACAGGCCATGAGCTCCTTCAACGCATGCGTTTCTACCGTTGTCAGGCCGCGCCGTTTTGCCATCGTATCGGCCCGGCCTATGCCGAACAGGACAATCTGGGCCTTTTGTGCCAGAGCTACATTTTCCCTCGCCTGTTCATCCGCATCAAGCATGAGGTGCAAAGCCGACTGGCTCAGCCCGTCCGGTATATGGACCATCCGGTACGTACCATGCGTCTTGACCGCTACGTTGGCGGCAATATAATTGGCCTGGAATTCGACGTGATTGCCAATGCCGCCCCGGGCCGGCACAATGACCGGTCCCGCCGTGCTTTCTGGCAGGCAGCGTGCTACTTCGGCCATGGTCGAACCGCCACTGATTGCGACGATTGCCCCCCGCGTGAGCAGGTCATTCAGGAGCAGGGCTGCCTGACGCCCCATTTCTTCACAGGCCGCTTTATCGGTATCACAATCGCCCGGTACGATATATACTTCTTTCAACTGCAGGTGCTGACAGAGCCGGCGCTGCATATCATCGACATTATTCAGGCGCAGGAAACATTCCAGTAAATCCGGCATGAGTCTGCGTCCTTCCGGCTCAAGGGCAATCCCCATGGTCGTAAAACGCACGAGGCCACTTCGCCGCAGCACATCCACATGTGCCCGTACTACTCGTTCAGATAATCCCGACAAGGCGGCCAGAGACCGGCGCCCGACGGGTTCCGCATCAGAAATATGACGGAGCAGCAAATATCTTTCTTTGATGGTCCCCATTACATCGGGGGCTATTTTGCGAAAGACATTGAGAGTCTTTTCTTTCATCTTTTCCTCCCTTTTGCTGCCTGTCATGATAGTCTTTAAATACCTTTCGTTGCCATATAGGCCGCCAGGTCATTGACGCGGAGAGAATATCCCCATTCATTATCATACCAGGCAACAACTTTAATCATGTCGCCTTCGACAATCTGTGTATCTAGCGAATCGACTATGGAGCTATGGGGATCGCTGATATAATCGGAAGAAACGGTAGCGTCTTCTGAATAGGCCAGTATGCCTTTCAGCGGGCCTTCCGCCCATTTTTTCAGGGCACCGTTCACTTCTTCTACGGTTACTTTTTTCTGCAGGATAGCTACGAGGTCGGTCATCGAAACGTTCGGTGTCGGGACGCGCAGAGCCATACCGGTAAACTTGCCTTTCAATTCAGGCAGGACCAGGGCAACGGCCTTGGCTGCACCGGTAGAAGTCGGAATAATAGACTGGGTAGCGCAGCGGGCACGGCGCATATCTTTATGTACGCCATCGACGAGAAGCTGATCGTTCGTATAGGCATGAACCGTCGTCATCATACCACGGACGATACCGAATTCGCGGGACAGCACTTTGGCTACAGGAGCCAGGCAGTTCGTCGTACACGAACCGTTCGAAATAATACGGTGTTTTTCCGGATCGTACGTTTCTTCATTGACACCCATGACGATGGTCGTATCAGGATTTTTGCCCGGCGCCGTAATGATGACGCGTTTGGCACCGCCTGCCAGATGTTTGGATGCCGATTCGCGGTCTTTGAATTTACCTGTCGATTCGACTACTACATCTACACCCAGTTTTTTCCAGGGAATATCAGCCGGATCCGTATGATTGGTCACGGGAATGCGGCGCCCGTCAATAATCAGTTCACTCGTTCCTTCATCGTATGATACATCGTGGTTCCACGTACCATGCACGGTATCGAATTTTAATAAATCCGCCATGATAGGGCCAACGGAACGGTTATTGATAGCCGCGATTTCGATTTCCGGCTGCAGCAGGGACGTGCGGAGTGTGCACCGGCCAATTCTGCCAAAGCCACTGATACCTATTTTTACTGTCATTATGCTTCCTCCTTACACATAATCCAGGTAGCTATGCCTGACCGTCGGATATTCGGACAGACTACACCTCTTTTAAGTTCTACAGCTATAGTGTATACTACAATCCATAATTTGTAAATTATTTTTTCCTGTTATGGTTGTGTGAGGAGGAAGCAGTGCACTATATAGGCACTATATAAGTAAGTTTTTCGTATTTAGAATATTATTTTATCCATTTTGTATATACTATTTTATGTTTTATGAGCTATTTTATGAGTGAAGCAGATTGTTACCAGTCATTTCCGGTGGCACCGGCAGTCCGGCAAGATGGAGCAGCGTCGGCGCGACGTCGGCCAGTTTGCCATCATTCAGAACATCATGCTGATGGCAGCGGCTGACTAAAATGCAGGGAACTTTATTTGTCGTATGTGCCGTATAGGGCGAACCGGTCACAGGATCTGCCATCTGTTCGGCATTGCCATGATCGGCAATGATCAGTACTTCGCCACCAGCCTGCTGCAGTACTTCTACAATACGGCCGACACAGGTATCGACTGTTTCAACGGCTTTGATGGCCGCCGGAATGACACCCGTATGTCCTACCATATCGGCATTGGCAAAGTTCAGCATGATCATGTCATATGTCCCCGACTGGATTTGTTCGATGACCTTATCCGTCACGACAGGGGCACTCATTTCTGGCTTCAGATCATACGTAGCAACTTTAGGAGATGGAACGAGGATCCGGTCTTCACCGGCATTCGGCGTTTCATTGCCTCCGTTGAAGAAATAGGTCACATGAGCATATTTTTCCGTTTCAGCGATGCGCAACTGTTTCTTCCCTGCTTTGGCCAGCACTTCGCCCAGTGTATTGACGATGGTTTCCTTATCGTAGGCAATGTGAACAGGCAGGCCGTCTTCATAACGGGTCATAGTCGTAAAGTAGATATCCCGTTTTTCTGGCCGGTCAAACCCCTTGAAATCAGGAGCTACAAAGGCTTCTGTCAGCTGCCGTGCCCGGTCGGGACGGAAATTAAAGAATATGACACTGTCTCCATCGGCAACGGGCTGATGGCAGAGGACGGACGGTACGACGAATTCATCGGAAACATCCGCTGCATAAGAATCGCGCAGGCAGGACCGGACATCGGCTGCTTCGACACCTTCGCCGAAGGCAATGGCCCTGTACGCTTTTTCAATGCGGTCCCACCGTTTATCCCGGTCCATAGCATAATAACGGCCGCTGATTGTCGCGATGGTTCCCGTACCAAGACGGTGGCATTCGTCTTCCAGTTCCTGGAGAAACGGGCCGGCACTGCGGGGAAGGACATCGCGGCCATCCAGGAAAGCATGGATAAAAACCTTTTTCAGACCGTATTGGCGGGCCATTTCCAGCAGGCCGAAGAGGTGTTTTTCACTGCTATGTACGCCTCCGGGCGACACGAGGCCCATGAGGTGAAGAGCTGAATGACGATCCCGGGCATTTTCCATGGCTCCCACCAGTGCTTCTTTTTTGAAGAAAGCACCCGTTTTAATATCGTTTGTAATTTTCGTCAGTGCCTGATAGACGACCCGGCCGGCTCCGATATTGAGATGTCCCACTTCGGAATTTCCAATCTGGCCTGCCGGAAGTCCTACGGCTTCGCCAGACGCTTCCAGGTGAGAATGGGGATAGTCATGCCACAAGCGCGGCAGCACCTTTAAATCAGCCATGGCCACGGCGTTATCTTTTTTTTCATCACGGCATCCGAACCCGTCCATGATGATCAGCATTACTGTGTGTTTTTGTGTCATACAGAATATCTCCTTACTATAAATTAAAAAGGGCAGGGAATGAATCCCTGCCCTCATTATAATATGTACTTCGCTGCCTTTCCAGCCGTGGCAGGCATCTATCCGGTATGATTGTCTCAGTGTTTGCTGTTATAGGCATTCATGATCTGAATCAGATCCAGTACTTTATTAGAATAACCAATTTCGTTATCGTACCAGGAAACGAGTTTGACAAATTTGTCTGTCAGAGCAATGCCGGCCTGAGCATCAAAAATGGAAGTGAGCGGGCAGCCGAGGAAGTCCGACGATACAAGCGGTTCATCGGTATAACCGAGGATACCTTTGAGTTCGCCTTCTGCTGCTTTCTTAACGGTAGCGCAGATTTCGTCATACGTTGCCGGTTTCTTCAGGTTGACCGTAAGGTCTACGACAGAAACGTCCAGAGTCGGTACACGCATGGACATGCCGGTCAGTTTGCCATCCAGTTCGGGAATGACCTTGCCAACAGCTTTGGCAGCACCCGTCGTGGAAGGGATGATATTCCCTGTTGCAGCACGGCCGCCGCGCCAGTCTTTGGCAGACGGTCCATCGACCGGTTCCTGTGTAGCTGTGACGGAATGAACAGTCGTCATCAGGCCCGATTCGATGCCGTAGGCATCATTGATGACTTTGGCCAGCGGTGCCAGGCAGTTCGTCGTGCAGGAAGCATTGGAAACGATTTTCTGGCCGGCGTACTGATCCGTATTGACACCACAGACGAACATATCTGCCTGTTTGCCATCTTTGCCTTTTTTGGAAGGAGCTGAAAGGACGACGTATTTGGCACCGGCCTGTAAATGCTTTTCTGCCAGTTCCGGAGTCAGGAACCGTCCCGTCGATTCGACGACATATTCGGCACCGACTTCGTCCCATTTCAGATTAGCCGGGTCTTTTTCCTGGGTAACGCGGATATGCTTGCCATTGACAATGAGTTCATTCTTTTCTACATCCGCTTCTACTTTGCCATGAAAGCGGCCATGCATGGTATCGTATTTCAAAAGATATGCCATGTAATCTACATCACAGAGATCATTAATTGCTACAATATTGATGTCATCCCGCTTCATGGAAGCACGAAAAACCAGACGTCCGATACGGCCAAACCCGTTAATGCCAACATTAATCATGAGAATACACTCCTTTTTTAAACTATAGGCACATCGCTAATGGATGTTTGTAACTTCTTTGTTCTTACAATGTCATTATGCCACATTGGGAACAATAACGCAATGCCATGGTCGTTTTATGTCCCACTTTTACGGTAAAAAAACAGACCTGCTACTGCAAGCCTGCTTTTGCTGCCATCATCCCAGCATATTCTTTGATGGCCAGACATGAGTCGAAAAGGACGATGGACTGGGGAATAAAGGAAAATAACGATAGGCGGTATGTATCTGTCGTGCGGTAATCACAGGGATAAGGGGTAACATTCATGCCTTCACGGGTGAAAAATCCGATGGCCCGCGCCATATGGAAGCCACTGGTCACGACGATAGGATGATGCCAGCCATGAGCATCACATAGCTCTCTGGCGAACCGGGCGTTTTCTGCCGTGTTGCGGCTTTTTTCATCACTGATGATGTCCTTCTCCTCTACTTCCAGAGACAGCAGCATCCGTTTTTCAATAGCAGCTTCGTTGGCATCACCGGCAAACACGACGCCACCGGAAAGGAGAATGGGAATGTGCAGCGCCTTCTGGATGCGCACGGCTGTCAGAAACCGATGGGACGCTGCAAGGCCCAGCTGGCCCGTTCCGTCAAAATCAGGCACGCCAGCCAGGGAACCTCCTCCCAACAGGATAATGACATCCCCGTCGAGCTGATCCAGGGACGGCTGTTCATACCGTGTTTCCAGAGGATGAACAAACAGATGGCTGACGGGCTGGATGGAAAGACCATAAAAACAGAGCACGGTTACGAGCAGAGCCCAGCGGCCGGCAGCACGCTTGCGGAACATATATATAAGAATGGCAAACAAGGCAAGAAATACGCCGCCTAAAGGCAGAATCCACATATACAGCCATTTAATCACATACAACATGACTTATTCTTCCCTTCCCTTTTTTGTTACATCCAGAAGGATGACGCCGCCTTTACGCTTATAGCCGCTGTTCCACAACTCTTCCAGGGAAAACCAGCGGAAGCTTCCATAAGTTACGAGTTTGACCAGGAACGCATCTTCGTACTGGACATACCCCGCCAGCCAGAACCAGTGCCAGACATAGGCGGCCAGATCCGGATTGGCATGTTTTAAATTGAGATAGGGGACAGGAAGATTATGATCTATTTCCCATTTTACAGCGCTTTCCAGCTCTTTCAGCGGGCAGTCACTGTACAAACCATGCATGGTGATACGTTGTTCACCGACGGACCGCAGATAGTTGCTGTATCCCTGTATCCACAATTCCAGCGTATCAATACCATTCTGTCGCGGACGCAAGAATGGTTTCATAATCTGTGAAAAATTAATATAATCCTGAGCCGTCAGATGATGAATGTCATACGGATACAAACGGCTGAACCCCTGATTGAGGTCCAGATAAATACTGACATCACAGGCCGTCACGGCCCCGCAGCCGCCAATATTCATCCAGTGGTCAGTGAAGAGTTCCTGATTATATCCATAGTAATTGCCAACTTTAAACAGTGGTAATTCTTTCATTGCTATCATCCCTGTCCTAAAAGAGTACCAAAATGGTCTTTTTTATTATAACACATTTCTCTGTACGACGGCATCCCTATTATCGGAAATGAAAAAAGGTGCTGCCGCACAATACGTGTGCAACAGCACTTCTTTATCTGGTGGAGATGAGGAGAGTCGAACTCCTGTCCGTAAATGCCGCCCCATGAACTTCTCCGAGCGCAGACCTTGTTAGTTATCTCGAGCAGTTGTCGTACAAGGACAAACTAGACTGACTCCAGCCTGTGAGTTTCCCGTTCCAGCCACCAGGCAGAGCTGAAAGGTATCCCGCTAAGTGACGTCCCATCCCTGCCCGCAGGATTAGCAGAAAGGGACGTTAGCTGCGCTTAGGCAGCTAAAGCAAAGTTTTCTTCTTTAGCGTTTAATTTAACGTTTTCACCGATTTACGGGCAGATGACACCCCGGCTCGCTATTCATGATACAACCATCCACGTCGAAACCTTTACATCCCCGTAAAGGTATACACATTGCTGTGTACACAATAGTATATCATAGGAAAAATAATTTACAAGTCTCAAATACCATATTTTTTTGCAGAACGAGGCCACTTACCAATACATTACATTCACTTTTTTAGCCGTGTACTGTTGTTCCAGCATGGCGACATGAGACAAAAAGGCTGGATCATCGAAATATTTTGCTTCATGAGGACAATGCCGGATACATCGCTGGCATTTGATGCATGTGCCCGTGATGACAGATGGATTCTCCCGTGATATAGCTCCCATAGGACAGTTTCTGGCACAGATTCCGCATTGAACACACCGGTCTTCCCGGGTTTTTGGACGGGCTTTAAGAAATTTCGCCGGTTTTCCATCAATTCCCTTTGGAATATAGTACGGGGCTGCTGCATCGCCATCTACAGATACCACGTCTGGCATATCCATCCTGTCCCGGATTTTTTCGGCCGTCCTGTCAGCCAGCTGCCGGACATCAGCCAGATCCCGTTCATCGGGTCGTCCGGGAGCCAGCCGGTCTGAAAAGGCATGGGTCGCAACAAAAGCCCCAGCAGATATAGGACAAAAATTATTCTTCTGCAACAGGTTACACAACTCCGCCAGGGAATTGTCAAAAGACCGGTTGCCAAAGGTCACGAGCGCCACGGCCCGCGTCCCCTGCCCGTGAAAGTTTTCTGTATAAGCTGGCAGTATTTTATTGGGCAGCTTTCCCGCATAGGTCGGACCTGCTGCGATGACCAGATCATGAGGGCCAAAGGTATATGCCGTTTTCCGTTCTTCCGGTAAATCGAGAGAGATTTCATGAAGTGGTACGGAAAGCAATTCTGCCAGACGGGCGGCACAGTACCGGGCTACCTGCCTGGTCTTGCCCGTCGGGCTGAAAGATATGGTATAAATCTGTTGAATCAGCATCATTTTTTCCTCCTTTATCGAAATTTCACAGGTTTGCTGCTGATGAAATCCATCGGCATTCACTCTTCTATTTTTTTCGTGCCATGAAGTGTCCGTATGGTTCCTCTATCAAGAGAATACCCATCAGACGTCAGGTCCAGATCGGGCATTACAGTAGATACTCCGTCAATGCCCATGAGGCTGGTCATGACATCGTACAGCAAATCATTCGTCCAATAAGCATCCCGATGATTCCGCAGCGTATCAACTATTTTCGGATATTCCTGGATAAATGTATCACTGAAAATCATGACAAAGGGAATGTGACTCATAGCATAGGTGAATTTTGTCGCTTCGTGAAAATACCCCAGATCCACTTCTTCTCCATGGTCAGAAACATATACGAGTCCCTTAAACCGGGGCTCCGCCTTAATCCGGTCATAGATTTTCTGCAAGACATAATCCGTATAACCCACGGCATTGTCATACTGATCGATACGTTCATTCTCTCCATGAAAAACATTCCACTTCGTCGGATACCTGTCCCCATATGATCCATGACAGCCCATGAGATGAATGACAATCAGGGCATTGGAAGAGTCCTCCAGATTTGGGATCGTATCGGCCAGTACCTCATCAAAATAGTTCGTCCGGCAATCTTCCGTCCCGTTCCGCTCATTGAGCCACACCTGATAATCAGCCGTGCTGGCAATTTCGGCAACTGGTGTATCCCAGGCACCGTAATGTCTCTGATTGCTCAGCCAAACCGTATCATACCCGGCTGCTTTGGCTACTTCCATAAGGGAACAGGCATCTTCCAGGGAAATATTATTATACTGGTTTTTCTCACTCAGGGCATAGGTCAGGACAGGTACAGTAAGGCTATGATTCGAGTAGGCATGAGTAAACAGTATGGTATTCGTTTTTTCAGTCTGTTGTAATAACCAGGGCGTATCCGGCCGGTCATATCCATAGGCCTGCATGTGGTCCCGGTTTTCCGATTCACCAATGACCAGCACGAATATGCCGCCTGACGATGAAATCCTCAGATTCTGCAGCGATTGCAATCTTTCCTGCCGCACTGCTTTTGCCTGTCCATACTTCTGATATTCCTGCAACACATTTTCCGTTTCATCCATAATCCGCACGGGCAGATAACTGGATGACTGCTCCATAACGCAGAAGCCTGCCGCCAGTGTAACCAGGACCAGCAATAGTTGTCCCCAGAGTGGATACCGGCTCTGCTTTCTGCCAGCATCGTGCAGTATATACATCATGGCAGAAACTACCGACAGCAGCATCGTACCCGTCACACACCATAGGAATATATTCTGGTCTTTTAAATAAGACATAGCTTCGCTGCCGTTGGTCTGAAACAAAGTAAGGACAATCGCCGACGACAACACACGTCCACTGACTACGTAGTATCCCCAGAATAAGAGTGGTATGAGCAGAAAAACAGCACCTAGCAAATATACCGTACCCAGGCAGAAACGCCGCAAGTGGGAAAACCGCAACTGCCCGGCCATGATTCGCAAAGAAAAAATAGTGAGAAATGCTGCAGTTCCCATGACAAAAGCATGAGCAATCTCTTCATGCAGGATCCGCTGACCAGACAATAGTGGAATAAAAGCGGCTGACAATACAATCCCATTATAGAGTATCATCGTCCGTACCCATTTTTTGTCATACTGCCATGCTGTCAGATTCCCTGCCACGAGGAGGGCACAGATAGCAGCACTGTCATAAAACCGGTACGGTGATAAATCCGGAACCATCCACTGGCAGACACCATAACACAACAAATATACGACGGCACTGGCTATCCCCTTTATGATTTCATTACAGCGGCCATATCTATGAAAACGAAAAACCATGAATCACATCTCTCCAGTCATGCGAAATCTATGAAAGAAATCGCATTTATATATCTCATTATATCATACTCCAGGAGTGCGATACAGCCTGTTAGTACGGGAGTTCATAATGCATACATTTATTTGTCCAAAAGCAGATATTTCCCAAAAAAAAGGACTGTCCGAAAAATACAGACAATCCTTTTGAAAATTCCTGATATGCTATTCTTCTATACGTTTTTTCCCATGCAATGTCCGGATTGTATCTTTTGTCATATCGTATGAACTTACACGTCTATGTGATATGTGTTGCGCAGGTATTGCCGGACTTCTCCCTGTATGTAGAGGGAGCCCACTATGCAGAGTACCTGTCCTTCCTGCACGGCAGCAAAGGCCTTATCCAATCCGTGGACAATGCTGTCCGCCCAGTCGGCCCGGCATGGCAGGATTTTTGCCATTTCTTCCGGATCAGACGTACGCGGTGTCGGTGCTGGTGCGCAGACGACATAATCATCGTCATGGAACAGTTCATGCACCATCTGGGTATAATCTTTATCGGCAAGGACCGAAAAGAGAAATACCCGCTTTCTGTCCCCAAATACATCACTGTAAGTCTGACAGAACGTATCGATACCGGCCGGGTTATGAGCTCCATCGATAACAACGTCTGTTTCTCCGGCCCGCAGGACCTGGAACCGCCCGGGCCATTTCACATGGTGAAGGCCCTGTTCAATAGCCGTACGGGTCAGTCTCTTTTCGTGACGGGCCAGGAGCAGCAGCGTCATGGCGGCCGCTCCGCAATTCACACGCTGGTGTTTCCCTAACAGAGGCAGTGTCGTCGTGATGGCAAAGCCATAGGGTTCCCGTACTGTCACCATCTGCCCGGCTGCCGGATCTTCCGGACCGGCATTGCCAATGACATCGAAACTATGCTTATAGGCATAGAGCCGGCTGTGTTTGTGATAGGCCGTACGGGCAATGACCGAAAGGGCCGGTTCTTCCGCCGTCGTGACGACAGGGACGCCCTCTTTTATAATGCCCGCTTTCTGTGTGGCAATCTCTTCTATCGTATTGCCACAGTATTTCATGTGGTCCATGGCCACATTGGTGATGACCGAGACTTCCGGTATGATGACATTGGTCGAATCGAGAAGGCCGCCGAGCCCGACCTCGATGACGGCATATTCGACACCGGCTTTGGCAAAATGCCAGAAAGCGGCGGCCGTAATCATTTCAAACTCCGTCGGACGTTCCAGCCCTTCTGCTGCCATGGCTTCGACTTTCTCCCGGACGGCAGCGACAGCAGTGGCAAAGTCAGCACGGGAAATATCATCGCCGTTAATATGTATCCGTTCGGTGTATTCTTCCAGATGGGGCGACGTGTACCGGCCAGTCCGGAAACCAGCTTCACAAAGAGCACTGGCTATCATGGCCGTTACAGACCCTTTGCCATTGGTTCCAGTAACATGAATCGTCTTATATTTTTTCTGGGGATTGCCCAGCCGGTTCAGGAGTTCCTGAATCCGGCCCAGGCCCAATTGTACACCAAACACGCTGGCATGCTGGATATAATCAATTGCTTCTTCGTAGGTCATGAGCGCCTCTTATAATTTAGCCAGATCTTCCATACGTTTGGTAAGGGAGGCCATCTTGTCCGTATAATCAGCCAGTTTGGCTTTTTCTTTTTCTACGACAGCAGCCGGTGCTTTGCCGAGGAATCCCGGATTAGACAGTTTTTTCGAAAGGCGGTCGATTTCCTTCTGGAGTTTGTCCTGTTCTTTCTTGACACGGGCCGTTTCTTTTTCTACATCGATAAGGTCTTTCAGCTGCAGATAGACTTCAATACCCGGTACGACGGTTACAACGGCATTTTCCGGTTTGGCCGCATCAGGAGCCAGCAATGTCACCTTATCGGCAAAGGCCAGTGTATGGAAATACGATTCATACTTGCGCAGTGTCTGAGCCATGCCTTCATCGGACGGTACCATGATGACCGGAGCTTTTTTGCCCATCGGCACGTTGGATTCGGCACGCATATTGCGGATGCCCTTGATGGCTTCCATAATGACGTTCATAATGGCGGCATCGGCAGTAAATTCCAGGTCGGCTCTGGGCTGTGGCCACGGTGCCACGATGATGCTTTCCCCTTCGTGGGGCAGATGCTGCCAGAGATGTTCTGTCACAAAAGGCATGAACGGATGGAGCATTTCCAGTGTGTGCGTCAGGACATAGACCAGTACGTACTGTACAGTCTGCTTGCTGCGCTGGTCATCCGATTTATACAGGCGCTGTTTAGCCAGTTCAATATACCAGTCACAATAGGAATTCCAGATGAAATCATACACTTCGTCAGCGGCGTCGCCGAGTTCGAATTTATCGAGATTAGCCGTAACCTGGCTGACCGTATCGTTGAAAGAGGTGAGAATCCAGCGGTCAGCTAAGGTAAGATCATCAGCAGACGGCTTGAAACCGGGGTCATAATCTTTCAGATTCATGATGACGAATTTGGATGCATTCCAGATTTTATTGGCAAAATTCCGGTTGGCTTCGACCCGTTCCATATAGAAGCGCATATCATTACCCGGCGTATTGCCCGTTACCAGAGTAAAACGCAGTGCATCCGCGCCATACTGTTCGCAGACGCCCAGAGGATCGATACCGTTTCCCAGTGATTTGCTCATCTTGCGGCCCTGGCTGTCCCGGACGAGGCCATGGATGAAGACGTCGTGGAAGGGGATTTCTTTCATGAATTCGCAGGTCATGAACATCATGCGGGCTACCCAGAAGAAAATGATGTCATAGCCCGTAACCATGACGCTCGTTGGGAAAAATTGTTGGATATCTTCCGTTTTTTCCGGCCAGCCCATTGTCGAGAACGGCCAGAGGGCCGAACTGAACCACGTATCGAGGACAT